>NZ_JAAIUN010000008.1:0-159057 GCF_013317245.1 Blautia sp. MSK.20.85 | reverse complement strand
AGCACACGGTTCATACCCGTGGTGTCGAGGGTTCGAATCCCCCTCTCGCTACTTAACAAAAGGTCTGAAGATTCAATTTTATTGGGTTTTCGGACTTTTTTTGTTATAAATTTCCGAATGTCTGTGGTAAGACCAGATGTAAAAACTTAAGATTGACATTTTACATCGTTTTTTTTATCATAGTAAAAGAATAGACATAACGAATCATTTCGGGAAATGAGGATTGGATAATGAAAAAAAGAATGCTTTTTGTTTTCAACCCCAAAGCAGGAAAAGGAAGAATCAAGACGCATCTGCTGGACATTGTGGATATCTTTAACAAAGGTGGGTACGAAGTGATCATCCGTGCCACACAGGGACCGAAGGATGCTTATGAACAGGTGAAGGAATATGCGGATCAGGTGGATCTGATCGCCTGCAGTGGTGGTGATGGTACACTGGATGAAGTGGTTACCGGAATCGTGGAAGTGGGCAGCCAGACACCCATCGGCTATATCCCGGCAGGAAGCACCAATGATTTTGCCAATAGTCTGTTTATGCCGAAGAGTATGACTGCAGCTGCATCCATGATCATGGAGGAGCAGATCTATCACTGTGACATCGGTAAATTTAATAACCAGACATTTGCCTATGTGGCTGCGTTTGGACTGTTTACCAATGTTTCCTATGAGACAGACCAGGATCTGAAAAATATCCTGGGACATGTGGCCTATGTGCTGGAAGGGATGAAACAGCTTTTTGAGGTGAAATCCTATCATCTGAAAGTAACTTCCGATGAGCTGACCGTAGAGAATGATTTTATCTACGGCATGATCAGTAATTCCAGATCTGTAGGCGGTTTTAAGAACCTCACCGGAAAAAATGTGGATATGAATGACGGACTGTTTGAGGTGACACTGATCACCAACCCGAAGAATCCGCTGGAGCTTCAGGAGATCATGACTGCACTTCTCACCGCAGAAGATAATACAGATCTGATCTATTCTTTCAAATCCGCACATGTTGTGATTGAGTCGGAGGAGGCTGTTCCGTGGACGCTGGACGGAGAATTCGGAGGAGACCAGACCCGTGTGGAGATCGATAATCTTCATGAGGCCATGAACCTTTATCTCACCAGCAGTAAGAAACAGAAAAAAAGCCGGCTGAACCAGAAAATGCAGGAGCTCAAGGAGATCACCCAGAACAGCGAAGAATGATCCGGGCATCCGAGGACAAGGTGATCATACAGAGGTGAAAACGTCTTTCCTCATAAGAAAGACTGGATATACAGGAACGAAAAGGAGGAAGAAATGGGAGATTATATCAACGTAAAGGAAATCTTTGGCTGCGATGTATTTAACGATTCTGTTATGCAGGACCGTCTGCCGAAGAAGGTATACCGCGAACTGAAAAAGACAATAGAAGAGGGCAAGGAGCTGTCCATGGAGATCGCTGATGTGGTTGCACATGAGATGAAGGAATGGGCCATCGAGAAGGGTGCCACTCATTATTGTCACTGGTTTCAGCCGCTGACAGGCGTTACTGCCGAGAAGCATGATGCATTTGTCACAGCACCAAGAGAAGATGGCAAGGTACTCTTAAGCTTTTCCGGCAAGGAGCTGATCAAGGGTGAGCCGGATGCATCTTCATTCCCGTCCGGAGGACTTCGCGCAACATTCGAGGCCAGAGGCTATACAACATGGGATTGTACATCACCGGCCTTTGTACGTCATGACGCAGCCGGCGGAATCTTATGTATCCCTACTGCATTCTGCTCCTACACAGGAGAGGCACTTGACCAGAAAACACCGCTTCTTCGTTCCATGGAAGCAATCAATACACAGGCACTTCGACTTCTCCGCCTTTTCGGAAATACAACTTCCAAAAAAGTAACGCCTTCCGTTGGAGCTGAGCAGGAATATTTCCTGGTTGACAAACAGAAATGGCTCCAGAGAAAAGACCTGATCTACACAGGAAGAACACTTTTCGGTGCCATGCCTCCGAAAGGACAGGAGATGGATGACCATTATTTCGGAACCATCCGTCAGAGAATCTCCGCATACATGAAAGAAGTCAACGAGGAGTGCTGGAAACTGGGCGTAACAGCCAAGACACAGCATAACGAGGTTGCACCTGCACAGCATGAGCTGGCACCGATCTACGCACCGGTAAATATTGCGGCAGATCACAACCAGATCATGATGCGTATCCTCAAAAAAGTTGCAAGCCGCCATGGTATGCGCTGCCTGCTTCATGAGAAACCATTTGCAGGAGTTAATGGTTCCGGTAAGCACAATAACTGGTCCCTGACAACGGATGACGGGATCAACCTTCTTGAGCCGGGAAAAACTCCTCATGAGAATATCCAGTTCCTTCTTGTTCTCACCTGTATCCTGAAAGCCGTTGATGAGCACGCAGATCTTCTGAGAGAGTCTGCAGCAGACGTTGGAAACGATGAACGTCTCGGTGGAAATGAAGCACCGCCTGCAGTTATCTCCGTATTCCTCGGTGAGCAGCTTCAGGATGTGCTGGAGCAGCTGATCAGCACAGGTACCGCCACACACAGTAAGACCGGCGAGATCCTGGATACCGGTGTTAAGACACTTCCGGATTTCATGAAGGATGCTACAGACCGAAACAGAACCTCACCGTTTGCATTCACAGGAAACAAATTCGAGTTCCGTATGGTAGGTTCCCGTGATTCTATTTCCGAGTGCAACGTTGTACTGAACACCATTGCGGCAGAAGTATTCCGCGAGGCATGCGACCGTCTGGAAGCAGCAGAAGATTTTGACACCGCAGTACATGACCTGATCAAAGAGTACGCAACGGAGCATCAGCGTATTGTATTCAACGGAAACGGATATGCACCGGAGTGGGAGGCAGAGGCAAAGAGACGTGGGCTTCCGATCCTTCCGTCCATGGTAGATGCCATCCCTGCACTGACTACAGACAAGGCTGTGAAGCTTTTTGAATCCTTCAATGTATTCACAAGAGCAGAGCTTGAGTCCAGAGCAGAGATCCAGTACGAAGGCTATGCAAAAGCCATCAACATCGAGGCTAAGACCATGGTGGATATCGCAACCAAGCAGATCATCCCTGCAGTCATCCGTTACACAACCGTTCTTGCAGAGTCCATCAATTCTGTAAAAGCAGTAAGTGCAGCACTTGATGTCAGCGTACAGACAAGCCTTCTGGAAAAATCCTCCACCCTTCTCGCAGAGACCAAGGCAGCTATGGATAAACTTTCCGGACTGATCGCAGAGGCGGAAGCTCATGAAGAGGGACGTGACCGTGCCGTATTCTTCAGAGAGAGCGTTGTACCGGCAATGAAAGCATTAAGAAAACCGGTCGATGAGCTTGAGATGATCGTGGATAAAGATATGTGGCCGATGCCATCTTACGGCGATCTGATCTTTGAGGTATGATCGGCTGAATAAAATATAAGAAATAAGAGATGTTCCCTGAATGCAGAGGCATCTTTGAAAGCAAATGACGGGACGGATGTAAGATCTGTCCCGTTTTTTACCTGGCGGAGAGAGAAGCTGTAAGGCTTTTATCCGCTTGAATCAGATTCAGGAGTAAATATATATATGAAAGAATTAGAATTTTTAAAAGAACAGAACGTTTCCGAAGACCTGATCCACGGTGTCGAGGAATTCCGGAAAAACTATGGCGTGGATGAGGCAGTACAGGGAAGAGTTACCAGACCGTCCATTCCGTTCTATGGAAAAGAGATCCTGGAAATGGCCATCGCAGGTCTTCTGGAGGGGGAAAATCTCCTCCTTGCAGGTCCGAAAGCCACCGGAAAAAATATCCTGGCCGAAAATCTGGCCTATGCGTTTGGCCGCCCGATCTATAACGTATCTTTCCATGTCAACACAAACAGCGGGGATCTGATCGGAACGGATACCTTTGTAAACAATGAAGTCTGCCTCCGGAAGGGCAGTATCTACCAGTGTGCCGAGTACGGTGGTTTCGGTATCCTGGATGAGATCAACATGGCAAAGAACGATGCGGTCTCAGTCCTTCACGCAACGCTGGACTACCGCCGTTCCATTGATGTTCCCGGATATGACAGGATCGATCTCCATCCGGCGGCACGTTTTATCGGAACCATGAATTATGGATATGCAGGAACAAAAGAGCTGAACGAAGCCCTTGTTTCCCGTTTTCTGGTGATCGATATGCCGGCCCAGACAGAGGAAACTTTAGGGTTCATTTTTAACAAAATGTTCCCGGAAGCAAAAGAAAAAGCAGTGGAACAGTTTATCGGCGTTTTTATGGACCTTCAGAAAAAATCTGTAAACAGTGAGATTTCCACAAAATCCCTGGATCTCCGCGGCCTTCTGGCTGCCATGAAAATCGTCCGCGCGGGACTTTCTCCCCTGGCTGCAGTGCAGATGGGAGTGGTGAACAAAACCTTCGATATTTTTGAAAAAGAGATTGTGGACGATGTAGTCCGTACAAGGATCCCGGAAGAGTGGACAAAGGACGATGTCTATGCGTAAAGATCTGACAGAAGAACTTTCCATTGAAGATTACAAACTGGATCTGGAAAACCGCATCCGGAATCTTCTCTGGACGGTCAGTGGAGATTACACCCTGGAAGTAAAGCCGGATGTATCCCTGTTTCTCCGCTCCAAAGAGATCGCACTTTACGACGGGATCAAACAGGGCGCTTTTGCCAGATATTTTGACAAAAACCTTCTTGGCCTTTACCTTGTGAAAAAGATCTATCTGGATGCGTCGGAGGCGGAACTTACCGGGCTGACACAGCTTTGCATCGAGGCAGCAGTGGGAACGCGGATCTGCGAGGAACGCCCGGGCGTGCGCCGTATGCGGAAAAAAGCGCTGGAAGATATCCTGGATCAGGAATATGAAACCCTGCCTTCCTATGATAAACTGCTGGATCGGCTGAAAGTCGCGGTATTCCGTGACGTTCTTGCAGGAAGTGTGCAACCTGTGGAGAAAAAACTTTCCGCATTCCGGGATCAGATCTATGCCTGTGCAGAAACCGGAGATACCATGGAACTGATCCGGATCATTGACAGGCTTTATAATACAGTGATCGATCCGGATTTTGAGAAGAAAAACGGTTCTCTGGATCGGGTAATGGCAGTGACGCTTGAGGAACTGACGGAATTCGGCTGGGAAGACTATCTCAACGAAGAGATGTATGAGGATGCCCTGGAAAACTATGTGGAAAAGATTACGGACCGGATGACAGATCTTGAGGATTCTTCCCTTACTGAAGATATGGAGGAAAAGCGCAAGGTAAAAAACAAGATCACAGTGGTTTCCGAGGAGGCACTTAAGAAAGCCCACACCTATGTGGAACTGAACTTTGGAAGAAGTTATCTTTCACCGGCAGAAGAAAAAAGAATGAATTATCTGATGTGCCGGGGGATTCACGGGGACTGTACGTTATATTTTACCGAAGGGATCCTGAAAAATCCGGTCCGGGACAATTACCAGTACCAGTATGCCAAACGTCTCCGCAATAAGAACATATGGGTCTATCATGACAAGCACAGGATTGCGAAACGGAATATTTCCATGCTGACGGAACTTCTGAAAAAAGCACTGGTGATCCGAAGTGAAAACCAGGAAGTCCTCTCAGACCGGGGAACCATCGTTCCTTCCAGGCTGTGGCGTGTAGGAAGAAGCAGCGAGGCGAATCTTTTTAAACGGATCCTCCGTGGGGATAATACGGATTTTGTGGTAGATGTGCTGATCGATGCCAGCGGTTCCCAGATGAGCCGACAGGGAGATGTGGCGTTGCAGGCCTATATGATCAGTTCTGCCTTAAGTAATGTGGACATCCCCCACCGGGTTATGAGTTACTGTACATTCTGGGATCATACCATCCTGCACAGGTTTCGGGAGTATGAGGATCCGGTCGCGGCAGATGATGATATTTTCAATTATGTGACTTCATCTAACAACCGCGACGGGCTTGCCATAAAAGCAGTGGGATACGGCCTTTTACAGAGAGAAGAGGAGAAAAAGATCCTGATCATCTTAAGTGACGGCCGTCCTTATGATGTGATCATAAACCGTCCCAATGCAAAAAATCCGGCACCTTATCAGGGAAAATATGCTATTGCGGATACTGCAACAGAAGTGCGCCGCCTCCGCAGCCAGGGGGTCAGTGTTCTGGGAGTATTTGCGGGAGAAGAGAAGGATCTTGCAGCGGAAAAGAAGATCTTTGGAAAGGATTTTGCCTATATCCGGGATATCGGAAATTTCTCCAAGATCGTAGGACGATATCTGACAAAACAGCTGGAAGCAGATAATTGAAAAAAAACGACATTTTTTTCGGAATGTATAATATTCAATTAACAAGAATACAGTCACTATGTTAGCATAAAAGCTGCATAGTGACTAATTTTTTGCTTATAATTATCCATAAAATTGTAAATAATACATAATATTACAGAGATAATTCCTTGCAAAAATAAGCGAAATTTGTTATACTAGATAACGTTACTAATTTACTAGATAAAGGGAGAGGAAATATGAACGAAAACACAGAGTTCAAACCTTACATTCCGGCGGAGAAAGTTACTCCGGAGCTCACAGTTACATCTGTGATCATGGGATGTATCCTTGCTGTCATCTTCGGCGCAGCCAATGCTTATCTTGGCCTTCGTGTTGGTATGACAGTATCTGCCTCCATTCCGGCGGCAGTTATCTCCATGGGTGTTATCCGCGTACTTCTTCGCAGAAACTCCATCCTGGAGAGCAATATGGTCCAGACTATCGGTTCAGCCGGTGAGTCTCTTGCAGCAGGTGCTATTTTTACCATGCCTGCACTGTTCCTCTGGGCAGAGGAAGGACTTTCAGACAAACCAGGCATCGTTGAGATCACTCTGATCGCACTTTGCGGTGGTATCCTTGGTGTACTTTTCATGGTACCCCTTCGTAATGCCCTCATTGTTAAAGAGCACGCAACTCTGCTCTATCCGGAAGGAACTGCCTGCGCAGATGTTCTTCTTGCCGGTGAGGAAGGTGGAGCAAACGCTTCCACAGTATTCTCCGGTATGGGACTTGCAGCCATCTTCAAATTCGTTGTTGATGGACTGAAACTGCTTCCGGCAGACGTTGCAGCAGCATTCAAATCCTTCAAGGGTGAGATCGGTATGGAAGTTTATCCGGCACTTCTCGGTGTTGGTTACATCGTAGGACCGAAGATCGCATCTTACATGTTCGTTGGTTCCCTTATGGGCTGGATGGTTATCATTCCGATGATCTGCCTGTTCGGACCTGACACATGGATGTACCCTGCAGCAGAGGGAACAACCATTGCACAGCTTTACGCAAACGGCGGAGCAGCAGCAATCTGGTCTACTTACGTTAAATACATCGGCGCAGGTGCCATCGCAACCGGTGGTATCATTTCCCTGATCAAATCCCTGCCGCTGATCGTTACAACCTTCCGTGACTCCATGAAGAGCATGAAAGGAAGCAAGAGCACAAGCACAGCGAGAACCGCACAGGATCTTCCGATGCAGTTCATCCTTCTTGGCGTTTTTGCAATGGTATTTATCATCTGGATCGTTCCGGCTATCCCGGTAACTCTTCTTGGTGCATTTATCATCGTAATCTTTGGATTCTTCTTTGCAACTGTATCCTCCCGTATGGTAGGTCTTGTAGGAAGTTCCAACAACCCGGTTTCCGGTATGGCTATCGCTACTCTTCTGATCGCTACATTTGCAATCAAGAGCTCCGGTAAAACAGGCATCGACGGAATGACAGCAGCGATCGCTGTTGGTTCTGTTATCTGTATCATCGCAGCAATTGCCGGTGATACCTCTCAGGACCTTAAGACAGGATACCTTCTTGGTGCTACACCTAAGAAGCAGCAGATGGGCGAGATGCTCGGTGTTGTTGTTTCCGGTCTTGCTATTGGCGGTGTTCTGTATCTTCTGAATGCAGCATGGGGCTACGGTACAGCAGAGATTCCTGCTCCGCAGGCTCAGCTTATGAAGATGATCGTTGAGGGAATCATGGGCGGAAACCTTCCATGGGGACTTGTATTCATTGGTGTATTCCTTGCAATCTGCCTTGAGATCCTTCGTATTCCGGTAATGCCTTTCGCAATCGGTCTTTACCTTCCAATCTACCTGAACGCTACCATCATGATCGGTGGTGTTGTACGTGGATTACTTGACCGCAGAAAAGGTGTTGACGAGAAGACAAAGACAGCTCAGTCCACAGATGGTACTCTGTATTGTGCAGGTATGATCGCCGGCGAGGGTCTTGTTGGTATTCTTCTTGCAGTATTTGCAGTATTCGGTATCAGCCTTGATATGTCCGGCATTGTAAACTTCGGAAATATCGGTGGCGTTGTACTGATGATCATCATGATCCTGTCACTGCTTAAATTCTCTATCTGGAGAAAGAAGAAAGCCTGATGAGAAAAAACAAAAAGGATAAGAAACAGGATATCAACTATCTTGATCTGATCCCGGAAACAAACCAGTCGATCCGGTGGCACCGGGACCTGAAGCAGCGGATCATTCTTGAGATAGAGAATAAGGGTATGTTCAATACTATCGCGCAGAAGGTTTTTGGCAAGCCAAGGTTTTCCAAGGTTCATCTTGATGAAATGGGAACTTTTATCTGGCCTGAGATCGATGGAACAAAAACCGTGCAGGAGCTTGCCCTGCTGGTGAAAGAACATTTCGGAGATAAGGCAGAGCCCCTTTATCCGAGAATCGTAAAATACTTTCAGATAATGGAAAGCTATGAATTTGTTCATTTTATAAATAAAAAGACAGACAAATAGCAAAAGAGAACGGGAACGGACGCAGAATAGTGTACGGTCCCGTTCTTTTTATGACACGTCAGTACGGGAAACTGATGCAGTTGTCGTATGATAAATGAAAGGAGCACTTTATGAGTCTTGTGAAAAAAAAGAACTGGTATCTGGATTATCTTCTGATCATAGTAGGAACCGGGCTGATGGCACTTGCCATCAATTCCGTTTTTGATGCAACCGGGCTGGTAACAGGCGGCTTTTCCGGTATTGCGATCCTGGTGAAGCACTGGACCGGTGGAATCATAGATGGCGGAGTTCCGCTGTGGCTTACCAATATCACGCTGAACATCCCACTGTTTTTTCTGGGATGGCGGATCAAAGGCTTTTCTTTTGTAAAAAAAGCTCTGGCCGGTGAGATCTCCCTCTCAACCTGGCTTGCCATTCAGCCGGTGTGGAATATTGCGGGAGATGATCTTCTTCTGGCTGCTGTATACGGTGGTGTGATCCTGGGAATCGGCATCGGAATGGTTTTCCTCGGACAGGGAACCACAGGCGGAACGGATATGATGGCAGCACTGATCCAGAAGTATATAAGTCATTATTCCATCGCACAGATCATGCAGTTTATTGATGGCCTTGTTGTAATTGTGGGTATGTATGTGTTTGGCATCCAGCGTGCTCTGTATGCCATCATTGCAGTTTATCTGGTAACAAAAGTATCCGACAGCCTGATCGAAGGTCTGAAGTTTTCCAAGCAGACATTTATCATTACGGAGAAGCCGGATGAGGTGGCAAAAGTCATTATGGAAGACCTGGACCGTGGGGCAACCGGAATCTGTGGCAAGGGTATGTACTCCGGCCAGGAGAAAACCATCATCTTCTGTGTGGTAAATAAGAAGGAAATCGTGAAGCTGAAAGAGCTGGTGGATGATATTGATCCCGATGCTTTTGTGATTGTTTCCGATGCAAGAGAGGTTCACGGAGAAGGCTTTATAGAGAAAAATTAGGCGGATTTCAACAAAAATTTGTAAATTTTTTCAGTTTTCCTCTTTTATTTTTGGTGATTTTGTATTAAAATAGCCATAGATAGAGAGGGAAAGACAGAAGATAAGCATACACATAAGTGAGAAGGGATTGAACGGAATGATATCGAATCAGGTGTTACAGAATACGCTCGAGGGACTTAAAGAAATATCAAGGACGGAATTTTGTGTCATTGACACAGACGGTAAGGTACTGGCGTCTACCTTTTCTGATTTTGAAATCCAGCCGGCAGATATCCAGGCTTTTGTAGAATCCCAGGCGGACAGCCAGCTTGTCAAGGGATTTCAGTACTTTAAGGTCTGTGATGATTATCAGTTGGAATACGTCCTGGTAGCCCATGGAGATGATGAGGATACTTATATGGTAGGTAAACTTGCAGCCTTCCAGATCCAGAATCTGATCGTAGCGTACAAGGAGCGTTTTGACAAGGACAGCTTTATCAAGAATCTTCTTCTTGATAATCTTCTTCTGGTGGATATTTACAACAGAGCGAAGAAACTTCATATTGAAGCAGATGTCCGTCGTGTAGTCATGATCCTGGAACTGAACCAGGAGAAAGATCACAGCTCCGTGGAGAGCGTGAAGAGCCTTTTTGGCGGAAAGAGCAGAGATTTTATCACTGCAGTTGATGAGAAGAGCATTATTATTGTCAAGGAACTGGAAGAAGGAGAGGGCTATCCGGAGATGGATAAGCTGGCTCACACCATTCTGGATACTCTTGACCTGAATAAAGACGGTGAGGATGTCCATATGGCATACGGTACCATCGTCAATGAGCTGAAGGAAGTTTCACGTTCCTATAAGGAAGCGCGTATGGCACTTGATGTAGGTAAGATCTTCTTTGGAGACAAGGAAGTGATCGCATACAGCTCACTGGGAATCGGACGACTGATCTACCAGCTGCCTATTCCTCTGTGTAAGATGTTTATCCGTGAGATCTTTGATAACAAATCTCCGGACGACTTCGATGAGGAGACACTTGTCACCATCGATAAATTCTTCGAGAATAGCCTGAATGTATCCGAGACTTCGCGTCAGCTGTACATTCACAGAAATACACTGGTATACCGCCTGGATAAACTCCAGAAGAGTACCGGATTGGATCTTCGGGTGTTTGAGGATGCCATCACATTTAAGATTGCACTGATGGTTGTGCGTTATATGAAGTACATGGAAACGCTTGAATATTAATATCATCAGATCAGATTTTTTGACTGCTGCCTGTTCCTTACCGGAATGGGTGGCAGTTTTTGTATGATTTTTTTGCAGCGGGATATCGTGTGCCTTCAATAATAATTTGAAGATTTCACATGAACTTCACAGATAACCCTTGGGGCTCTATTGTATTTTTTGCATTTTTATTATAAAATAAATAACTCGAAGAGGGCTGTTACAGCCTGGAAAATTTATTCTTGCATTTATGCGAGATATATATTACAATAATGTTACAAAAAAGTTAAGATAATTATGCTTTTGCAATATAGAGGAGGATACATATGATCGATCTTGTAGATGTGAGCAAATCTTATGGTCCGGGTCTTCCGGCTGTGAATCATGCGAACTTACATGTTGATAAAGGGGAATTTGTATTTGTAGTAGGAAGCAGTGGTTCCGGTAAATCCACACTGATCAAGCTTCTGATGAAAGAGCTGGATTCTACCAATGGAACCATTACAGTCAGCGGAGAACGTCTGGAGAAGATGAAACACAGACGTGTGGCCAAATATCGCAGAAAGCTTGGCGTAGTATTTCAGGATTTCCGCCTGTTAAAAGACCGTAATGTATATGAGAACGTAGCATTTGCACAGCGTGTTATCGGAAGACCGACCCGCGTGATCCGTAAACGTGTTCCGGAGGTTCTCCAGGAAGTAGGTCTTGCAGGGAAATATAAGGCATATCCGGATGAACTTTCCGGTGGTGAGCAGCAGAGAGTTGCCCTTGCCAGAGCACTGGTAAACCGCCCGGACATCCTTCTGGCAGATGAGCCAACCGGAAACCTGGATCCGAAGACTTCCGAGGAGATCATGGCTCTGATGGAGCAGATCAATGACAGAGGAACCACCGTTCTGGTAGTCACCCATAACAAAGACATCGTCAATGCCATGCGTAAACGAGTAGTCACCATGCACAATGGAAAGATCATCAGCGATGAGAAAGAGGGAGGATATCATGAGGCCTAGTACGATCTGGTATACCCTGAAGCAGGGATTTAAGAATATAAAAAGAAACTGGATGTTTTCCCTGGCATGTATCATTACAATGGCTGCATGCATCTTTCTGGTAGGAATTTTCTATTCCATTGTTAACAACGTAAATTCCATAGCACATAAAGTAGAAGAAGAAGTGCCAATTACGGTATTCTTTGATGAGGGAACTACAGAGGAAGAGATCCAGGCAGTCGGTGATGCCATTCAGGCCAGACCGGAAGTTGCCAGAATGGATTATCAGTCTGCAGACCAGGCGTGGGAAGATTATAAACAGAAATATTTTGGCGATGAAGATGCAGCAGATGGATTTAAGGATGATAATCCTCTTGCCAATTCTTCCAACTATCAGGTATATCTTAACGATATCACCAAGCAGACAGAGCTGGTAAATTATATCCAGAGTCTGGATCATGTCCGCAAGGTAAATCAGTCTGAGCAGGCATCCAAGACACTGGGATCTATTAACAAACTGGTTTCTTATGTATCCATTGCCGTCATTGTAATTCTTTTGATCATTTCAGTATTCCTGATTAGCAATACTGTATCTATGGGTATTTCTGTTCGTAAGGAAGAAATTGGAATTATGAAATACATAGGAGCTACCGATGCTTTTGTACGGCTTCCATTCCTTCTGGAAGGAATCATTCTGGGTGTGATTGGTGCGGCAATCCCGTTGGTGTGTCTGTTTTTCCTCTACAATTCCGCAGTTGAGTTTATTCTGACAAAATTCAATGTACTGACAGGAATCGTAGATTTTATCCCGATCTGGCAGATCTATGAAGGACTGATCCCGATGGGACTTGGACTTGGTGTGGGAATCGGACTTCTGGGAAGTTTCTTCACAACAAGAAAACATCTCAGAGTGTAACCAAATAGCAGAGCGGATCTGCGTGTATCCGCGGGATGCATACCTATAAGAGATACAGCGGCTGTCGGAGAACCGGCAGCCGCTTTCAGTATATAAAAAACGGACGGCACATAAGGAAAACAGAGAATCTGTGATATTACCGGGCTGTGCAGAAGAAAGGAAAGATATGAAAAATAAAGAGTTCAAAAAAGGCGTAGCCATCGGAGTGGCAGCCACGCTTGTTGTGACAGGGGCTGGTTTTGTCAGTTATCAGAAAGTGCTGTTTCCCAAAGGCAATGCACTGTCAGACGTGAAAACAGTCCAGAAGCTGAATTATCTGGAAGAACTGATCGATACAGAATATCTGGATGAAAAGGATGAAAGCAGTCTGCGGGAGGGCCTTTATGCAGGTCTGCTCGCCGGACTGAAGGATCCATACTCCACGTATTACACGGCAGAACAGTATAAAGAACTGAATACTTCCAATGAAGGTTCCTACGTGGGAATCGGGGCAGTTCTCCAGAAAGAGGATGGCGGAGGGGCAAAGGTCGTGCAGCTCTATGAAGGCGGACCGGGAGAACAGGCAGGTCTGAAAACCGGAGACGTGATCAAAGCGGTCGATGGAACAGATGTCACAGAAAAAGAAACTTCCGACATCGCTTCCATGGTCCGTGACAGTGATAAAGATTTCGTAACGCTGACCATACAAAGGGAAGATGAAGAGAAAACTCAGAATATCAAAGTAGAGATCCGAGATGTGGAAATCCAGACTGTCTCTCATGAGATGCTTGTCGGAGACACCGGATATATCCGGATTTCCGAGTTTTCCGAAGTGACCAGTGACCAGTATAAAAAAGCATTTGCAGATCTGAAAGACCAGGGAATGAAAAAACTGGTAGTCGATCTCCGCGACAATCCGGGTGGCCTTCTTACCGCAGTCTGTGGAGTACTCCGCCAGATCCTTCCGGAAGGACTGATCGTTTATACAGAGGACAAAAACGGGAAACGGGAAGAGGAAACCTGTGACGGAAAGAATGAGCTGACTATGCCGCTGGCAGTTCTGGTAAACGGAAACAGTGCCAGTGCATCAGAGATTTTTGCGGGAGCAGTGAAAGACTACGGTATTGGAACGATCGTGGGAACAACGACTTACGGAAAAGGCGTAGTGCAGACCATCCAGCCGCTTACCGACGGCAGCGCAGTAAAGATCACCATTGCAAAATATTTTACACCAAAGGGCAATGACATCAATAAAAAAGGAATCACTCCAGATGTGGAAGCAGAGCTTTCCGGAGACATTACAGACTGGGCAGAACTTACACATGAGAAAGACACGCAGCTTCAGACGGCCCTGAAAGAGCTGGAGCAGAACTGATGCGTACAGAAGGAGAGAAAAGAAAATGATAACTTTACAATTATTGCAGCAGATCATAGTATTTTTTCTGATGATGGCCTGCGGGTTTGCGGTGGTAAAATGTGGACTGATCGATGCGAAAAGCAGCAGGACACTGTCGGTGATCTGCATTTACATCATCATGCCATGTGTGATGATCAATGCGTTTCAGATTGAATATTCCAGAAGTATCCGGAATGGGTTTCTTCTGGCAATAGCAGCAGCGGTCCTGATCCATATTTTTCTGCTGGTATTTACACAGATTATCGGCAAACCGCTGAAATTAAGCGTGGTGGAAAAAGAATCCATCATTTATTCCAATTCCGGAAACCTGGTGATCCCGCTTGTGACCGTAGTCCTTGGAGAGGAATGGGTAATCTATGCCAGCGCTTTCCTGAGTGTACAGATGATCCTGATGTGGACCCACGGACAGTCACTGATGGAGGCGAAGGCAGGAATTAACTGGAAAAAAATCCTCTGCAATATCAATCTGATCGCCATTATCCTTGGCATTGTCCTGTTCTTTACACAGATCCGACTGCCTGTCATCTTTGGAAATACCATGAGCCAGATTTCAGCCACCCTGGGACCGGTATGTATGATCATGCTTGGAATGACTATGACAGAGGTAAAATGGAAAGATATTTTCAGTCATTCCAGAATCTATCTGATCACGATCCTGAAAATGGTGGTGACGCCGCTGATCGTACTGCTGCTTCTGAAATATCTGCCATTGGCATCTCTTGTAAAAGACGGAAAAACGATTCTTCTGATCAGCCTGATGGCAGTGATCACACCGTCGGCAACAACGATTGTACAGCTGGCGCAGCTGTACGACCGGGAACCGGTCTATGCCAGTACTATCAATGTAATGACAACTCTGGTCAGCATTGTGACCATGCCTTTGATGGTGATGTTTTATCTGGCCTGAAAAAAAGTGCAGAGAATGTTTCAAAATACAGTGGTATAATTGTAAAAGTATGATAAAAGTGTTAAAATCAACTCAGAGTACGGAAAAGAAAGAGACCAGTTATTTTTGATGAGACTACATATGGAAATTTCTGCAAACGCCATATAAAACAGGAGGGTACATAAATGGAACGACATGCTTTTGCAATGAAAGTAAAAGAAGGAAAAATGAACGATTACCGTAAGACCTTAGGCGAAATCTGGCCGGAGCTTACCGCATATCTGGATCGCAACGGCATTCATAATTTCAGCATCTGGAATGCTGCAGACCTGATCTTCGGATATTATGAAAATGCAGACGGAGCTGTGATCTCTCCAAAAGAGGAGAAAGTAAAAGCAGCACTGACTGAAAAAATCCAGGATACATTTACCTGGATCTCCACTCCTGGAAAAGACATGCGTCTGATGTATCATAATTTTGGTGTTGTGAGAGAAAACAAAGAGCTGATCCGCCACAGAATGTTCATGACAAAATTAAAAGACGGCTGTGAGGAAGAATACAAGGCTCGTCATGACGGACTTGTAGCACAGAGAGGCGATACAATAGATCCGGGCCCGGACAGTAACTTCAGCATCTGGAGCGCAGGCGGATATATTTTCGGATACGATGAGATCGACACTACCATGGAAGTGGAAGAAACACCGGAAGCAAGAGAGGCGACCATCGCATGGGAAACACGTCAGCTGGGGATCATGGACTGGATCACCAACGATGTGGACTGGATGACAAAAGAAGTACATCCGTCCAGTGTACGTCTTGCATGGCATAATTAAAAAAATGGGGAAATAAAAAGGAAGGAGGCCGGGGCTTTGTTTGGAGGTAGCCCCGGCAGTATGAAAAAGAAAAAAGTGTTATCAAAGGTAGTACCCTTTGCACATCTAATAATATACTCACATTTTGTGGTCATTCTGTGACGTCATTCTGAAAAAAGTATGAACAAAAAAGAAAAATTAGCTGAACTGAAATCTTAACAATTCTTAAAATTCCCATATTTAGTTGAAACCATACGCCCCGACTGTTATACTGTGAGTAACAGAAAACATCAGGAAAAAATACGTTTTCTTCCTGAGATCAATAAAATAATGAGGCGTGAATTTATGAAACGTTTTTGGAAATATGTAACAGGGGTTGTACCTGCGTACGGGCTTTTTCCCCTTGTTTTTTCATTTGTATTTAACTGTCTTGTATATTCCGGTTCAAGGGCAATTGCAGGCGGTTGGTACCATCACAACATAGAAAGTAGTCTTGACCTGCGGCTCCCGTTTGTGCCGCAGTTTTTAATTGTCTATTTCGGATGTTATATATTCTGGGCAGTGAATTATATTCTTGCGGCAAGGCAGGAGAAGGAACAGGTTTACCGTTTTTTTACCGCAGATCTTATATCCCGCTGCGTGTGCCTGATCATATTTCTGGCATACCCCACCACCAACACAAGACCGGTGATCGAGGGGAGCGGTTTCTGGGATCTGCTGGCAGGATGGCTTTATTCCATTGATGCGGCGGATAACCTGTTTCCATCCATTCACTGCCTGGTAAGCTGGTTCTGTTTCCTGGGAATCAAAGACCAGAAAAGAATTCCGGCATGGTATAAAGGAGTATCTTTTGTGCTGGCAGTTCTGGTTTTTCTGTCCACCCTTTTTACCAAGCAGCATGTTCTGGTGGATGTGGCCGGTGGCGTGATCCTGGCACAGATATGTTTTATGCTGGGACAGAAAACGGAGATCTGGCATATTTATGAACGGGTCGGAAGTAAAATTGAGAAGAAGATCAACAGATATATAGAAGGTGCCAAGAGATGAAAAGCAGAAAAAAGATCATATTTAACGGAGTATTCCTGGCGGTCGTTTTTGCCCTGACCATCTACGGCGTTTTTCACGGAGAAGATCTGTCTTCCATGATGGATGCCATACACAGGGCTGACAAACGGTGGCTGATTCCGGGAATTGCACTGGTAGCGTTTTTTATCTGGGGAGAATCCATCATCATCTGGTACATGATGAGATCCAGTGGAATCCAGCTGAAAAAGAGAACCTGTTTTCTGTTCTCTTCCGTGGGATTTTTTTTCAGCTGTATCACACCGTCCGCCAGTGGCGGACAGCCCATGCAGATCTACTACATGAAAAAAGAAAAGATTTCCATTCCGGTGTCAACGGTAATTCTGATGATCGTAACCATCACCTATAAACTGGTACTTGTGGTGATCGGTATTGGAATCGCAATTTTCGGAAGGGGATTTCTCCATAAATATCTGGAAGGGATCCTGCCGGTGTTTTACCTGGGACTGGCACTGAATATTTTCTGCGTTACATTTATGACCATCCTGGTGTTCCATCCACTTCTGGCAAAAGCGATCATGGTAAAGGGAATGAAACTTCTGGAACGACTTCATCTGGTGAAGAAAAAAGATGGGCGTCTGAAAAAACTGGAAGATTCCATGGATACTTACCGAAATACTGCGGCATATCTGAAGAATAATCCTTTTGTGATCGTTAAAGTTATTGGAATCACTTTTATCCAGCGTATGGCACTGTTTGCGGTGACCTGGTTTGTATATCAGGCTTTTGGACTTCACGGCACCGGATTCTGGGAGATCCTTTTTCTCCAGGCCGTGATCTCGGTATCTGTGGATATGCTGCCGCTTCCGGGAGGAATGGGAATCAGTGAGACGCTGTTCCTTAATATTTTCAGCCCGGTGTTCGGGGGACTGCTGCTTCCGGGAATGGTACTTAGCAGAGGGCTTGGATATTATGGGGAGCTTCTGATCAGTGCGGCGTTTACAGTGGTGGCCCAGCTGACTATTGGAAAAAAGTAATTGAAAGAGAAAAATGAGGTGTGCAAATGATAGGATTTTATGATTACACGGTAATAATGACTTACATAAGCGTAGTGTCTTCCATGATCGGAATCTTCTGCGCTGTGACGGACCATATTTCAGCAGCAGTGTGCTGTCTGGCATTTTCCGGGTTGTGTGATATGTTTGACGGAAAGATTGCGCGAACCAAGAAGAACAGAACGGAGGAAGAGAAGTGCTTCGGGATCCAGATCGATTCTCTTGCGGATATTGTCTGTTTCGGAATCCTTCCCATTGTGCTGGGATTTAAGCTTGGCATGTATCATATTTACGGAATTGCCATTCTTCTGTTCTACGGTCTTGCAGGCCTGATCCGTCTGGCATATTTCAATGTTATGGAAGAAAAACGCCAGAATGAAACCTCCGAAAACCGGAAATATTATCAGGGACTTCCCATCACATCCATGTCCGTGATCCTGCCACTTCTGTTTGTGGTTTCCCTGCTTTTTCCGGAGTATAAATGGTTTGTGGTGCTCCTCCATATCACAATGCTGGCAGTAGGACTTCTGTTTATCCTGGATTTTAAATTCCGTAAGCCAACCAACCGGGAGCTGGTGATCATCGTTGCGGTAGTTGCAGTGGCAGTCCTTCTGGTTCTTTTCTATAATGAGGGATGGTGGAAATTCAATTATCTCTACAAACTTTCCATGGAAAGAGGCGGTAATTTATGATCCGGACGGCAGACCGAAAGGGAAACATTAAAAAGGAAGATTCTTTTCAGAATAATTTGCTGGAAAAAATCTACGGTTCTGTGGCCGGGCGTATGATGATCCGGCCGCTGGTTACCCCGGCTGTTTCCACGGTTGTGGGAAAGCTTCTGGATTCCAGGATTTCGGCAGCAGCAGTGGAACCGTTTATCCGGCTCAATCATCTGGATATGAGTGATTATGAAACGCGGAAATATATTTCCTACAATGATTTTTTCAAGAGAAAGATCCGGGAGGGTGCCCGCAGGATCGATATGGAACCCGGGCATTTTATCAGTCCCTGTGACTGCCGGGCCAGTGTATATCCTGTGGATGAAAAAGCCTGTCTTCATATCAAACAGACCCGATATACAGTGGAGGAACTTTTAAGGAACCCTTCCCTTGGGAAAAGATATCAGGGTGGCTATGTGTGGGTACTTCGTCTCTGTGTCCAGGATTATCACAGATATATTTATCCGGACAATGCAGCAGAGTCCCGGCGTATCAGAATCCCCGGGATTCTGCATACAGTCAACCCTGTGGCAAATGATGCCTATCCTATCTATAAAGAAAACAGCCGGGAATATTCCCTTCTGAAAACAGAAAATTTCCGCACGATGTTGATGATGGAAGTAGGCGCTCTCTTTGTGGGGAAGATCGAAAACCGGCCAAGAAGGGCATCTGTGAAACGTGGAGAGGAAAAAGGCAATTTTGCTTTCGGTGGTTCCACCATTGTGCTGATCACCGAAAAAAATGCGGTAAAGCCAGATGAAGATATCCTCAAAAATTCACAGGCAGGAATGGAAACAAGAGTACTTATGGGAGAAAAAATCGGAGAATCCTTTTGAAAGTGAAAGGGTTCTCTTTTTTATATTTGCTTTACACAAAATTTTCTTAAAAAATGAAATTACGTTCACACACACAACACAAACCTGTGATATATTATGAGCATATAGCAAAGCGGAACGGGAAGATCCGCTTTAGAATGAACGGGAAGCAGAGAAGAAATCTGTTTTCTGTGAAAGTGGGATAACACAGAGCATTTCGGACTGAAAATAACTGTCCGGAACAGCACTTGAGAAACGGAGGAAGATAGAATGGACGCATTAAAGATTCTTGTAGTAGATGACGAGAGCAGAATGAGAAAACTGGTAAAAGATTTCCTTACCAAAAAGAATTTCCAGGTACTGGAAGCCGGTGACGGTGAGGAAGCCATGGATATTTTTTATAAAGAAAAAGACATTGCACTGCTGATCCTGGACGTGATGATGCCGAAGATGGACGGCTGGGAAGTATGTCGTGAGATCCGTAAGAATTCCAAAGTTCCCATCATTATGCTGACAGCAAGAGGGGATGAACGTGATGAACTTCTGGGATTTGAACTTGGCGTAGACGAATATATTTCCAAACCGTTCAGTCCAAAGATCCTGGTGGCACGTGTAGAAGCCATCCTTCGAAGAACCGGACAGAGCAACCCGGATGAGGTACTTTCCGCAGGCGGTATTGTCATCGACAAGGCAGCACATCAGGCAACAGTGGACGGTAAACCGATGGATTTAAGCTTCAAGGAATTTGAGCTTCTGACTTATTTTCTGGAAAACGAGGGAATCGCCCTTTCCAGAGAAAAAATTCTTAATTCTGTATGGAATTATGATTACTTTGGTGATGCCAGAACCATTGATACCCATGTAAAGAAACTGAGAAGTAAAATGGGCGACAAAGGAGAGTACATCAAGACAGTCTGGGGTATGGGTTACAAGTTTGAGGTAGGAGAATGAAAAAGCCAGAAAAAAAACTAAAAAAAATCCACAGTCTACGCCATCAGATCACCGCATATTTTATCGGACTGCTGTTTTTGTCCATTCTGACTATCACCGTGATCAACGGAGCTTTCCTTGAAAAATATTATGTGACAAAAAAAATCGATGTACTTCTTGATCTCCGTACAACGCTGGAAAATACAGACATTGACAAGATGATGAACAGTGACAGCTCCGAAGGTTCGGAGAGTATCCCTGATGAGATCCAGAGAGCCTGCTCCAGAAACAATCTTTCCTGGGTTATCATTGACAGCAGCAATACCAGCTGGCTTTCCTGGGGCGAAAATGAAAAAATGCTTCAAAGCAAACTGTTCGGATATGTCTACGATCTGGATGAGGATGGGGACAAGAGCCGGACTCTGAAACAGGGAGACAATTATACGATCCAGCAGTCTCATGACCGTTTTGCAGGAATGGATTATGTGGAATGCTGGGGACAGCTGGATGATGAACATTATTTTATTATAAGGACACCACTTGAGAGCATTCGTGAGAGCGCAAACATTTCCAATAAGTTTTATTTTGCGGTTGGACTTGCGATTATTGTAGTGAGTGGTCTTATGATCATGCTGGTGACGAAACGGATCACCCGCCCGATCAGCGAACTGACAGATCTTTCAAAAAAAATGTCAGATCTTGATTTTGAGGCAAAATATGAGAGCAAAGTAGGCAATGAGATCGATGTTCTGGGGGATAATTTCAACCGGATGTCTTCACAGCTTGAAACAACCATCAGTGAACTGAAATCCGCAAACAATGAACTCCAGCGGGACATTGAGGATAAGATCAAGATCGACAAGATGCGAAAAGAATTTCTGGATAACGTATCCCATGAGCTGAAAACTCCGATCGCGCTGATCCAGGGCTATGCAGAAGGTTTAAAAGAAAACATTTCCGATGACCCTGAGAGTAGAGAGTTCTATTGCGACGTTATT
This sequence comes from Blautia sp. MSK.20.85, assembly GCF_013317245.1. NCBI lineage: Bacteria > Bacillati > Bacillota > Clostridia > Lachnospirales > Lachnospiraceae > Blautia > Blautia sp. MSK.20.85. Next base: position 137,558 of record NZ_JAAIUN010000008.1, on the reverse strand, counting down.
ATGGATGAAGCCTCCAAGATGAATAAGCTGGTAAAAAATCTTCTTACGCTGAATCAGCTGGAATCTGGTAAAGACGCAGTTGTGATGGAGAGGTTTGATATCGTATCCCTGATCCGGGGTGTGCTCCAGACCATGAATATCATGATCGGACAGAAAGAGGCAAACGTGATCTTTGAGGCGGAGAAGCCGGTTTATGTATGGGCCGATGAGTTTAAGATCGAAGAGGTTGTGACAAACTATGTAAGCAATGCCCTGAATCATCTGGATGGTGAGAAAGAGATCGAGATCAAACTTCAGGATGAGGATAACCGTGTGAAGATCAGTGTATTTAACACAGGAACTCCGATCCCTGAGGCAGATGTGCCAAATCTCTGGAATAAATTTTATAAAGTTGATAAAGCGAGAACCAGGGAATACGGTGGAAGCGGTATCGGTCTGTCCATTGTAAAAGCTATCATGGAAAGCATGAACCAGGAATACGGCGTGCAGAACTTTGACAATGGTGTGGAATTCTGGTTTACACTGGATCGGAAATAATGAAACTTTAGTGTGATAATGCGAAAAAACGGGCGGCAGCAGAGAAAAGTCTTTGCAACCGCCTGTTTTTGCGTTATACTAAATCAATGTAAATCGAAGGTGAGAGAGGAATATCGAGATACAAAAGAGCAGGAGGAAGCATTATTATGATAGGAATCATTGACTACGATGCAGGAAACATAAAAAGTGTGGAAAAAGCACTTCAGTATCTGGGACAGGAGACTGTCGTCTCAAGAGATCCCCAGGTGCTTCTGAAAGCAGATAAAGTAATTCTTCCAGGTGTTGGAAGTTTTGGCGATGCTATGGAGAATCTCAATAAGTACGGACTTGTTCCGGTAATACATGAGATCGTGGAAAAAGGAACTCCGTTTCTTGGAATCTGTCTTGGACTGCAGCTGCTTTTTGAGAGCAGTGATGAGACTCAGGGAGTGGAAGGCCTTGGAATCCTGAAGGGAAAGATCTTACGGATCCCGCCAAGCCCGGGACTGAAGATCCCGCATATGGGATGGAATTCCCTGCATCTTCAGAACAGCGGAAGATTATTTAAAGATATTCCAGAAAACACATACGTTTACTTTGTACATTCCTATTATCTTCAGGCAGAAGATGAAGAGATCGTGAAAGCCACCACGCAGTACAGTACATGTATTCACGCATCTGTGGAGAAGGGGAATGTATTTGCATGCCAGTTCCACCCGGAAAAAAGCAGCCGGTGGGGCTTGAAGATCCTTGAGAATTTTGCGGCACTTGAGGCAGGCACCGGAAAGGAGGAGGCATAATCATGTTTACAAAACGAATTATCCCATGTCTGGACGTAAATAAAGGACGTGTAGTAAAAGGCGTGAATTTTGTTGATCTGAAAGATGCCGGAGATCCGGTGGAAATTGCCAAAGCTTATGACGCAGCCGGTGCGGACGAGCTTGTTTTTCTTGATATCACGGCTTCCTGTGAAGAGCGTGATACGGTGGTAGATATGGTAAGAGCTGTTGCTGCCAATGTATTTATCCCCTTTACCGTAGGTGGAGGAATCCGTACTGTGGATGATTTCCGGAAACTTCTCCGTGAAGGTGCAGATAAGATCTCTGTAAATTCCGCAGCCATCGACCGCCCGGAGCTGATCCATGAGGCTGCACAGAAATTCGGAAGCCAGTGTGTGGTAGTTGCCATTGATGCCAAGAGAAGGCCGGATGGCGGCTGGAATATCTACAAACATGGCGGAAGACTGGATACCGGTATCGATGCTCTTACATGGGCAAAGAAGGTGGAAGAACTTGGCGCAGGTGAGATCCTTCTTACCAGCATGGACTGTGACGGAACCAAGGCAGGATATGATATTGAACTTACAAGAGCTGTTGCAGATGCGGTTTCCATTCCGGTGATCGCTTCCGGTGGTGCCGGAACTCTGGAGCATTTTTATGATGCACTGACTGAAGGCGGAGCAGACGCGGCACTGGCAGCATCTCTGTTCCACTACAAAGAACTGGAGATCCGGGAAGTGAAGGATTACCTTGCGGAAAAAGGAATTTCCGTGAGAAGATAAGTTGGATGAGAGGTGAAGGATATGGCTCCTATAGCGGGAGACTGGCAGGAGGCGCTGAAAGGTGAGTTTCACCAGCCTTACTATGCCAAACTTTATAAAACCGTGATGACAGAATACAGAACAAGAAAGATTTTTCCGCCTCCGGAAGATCTGTTCAATGCGTTTCATTTTACGCCGCTGCATCAGGTGAAGGTTGTGATCCTGGGACAGGACCCCTATCACAATGACGGACAGGCCCACGGGCTTTGTTTTTCCGTAAAAAAAGGTGTGGAAACACCGCCATCCCTGGTGAATATTTATAAAGAACTTGAGGATGATATGGGATGTTACATCCCAAACAACGGCAATCTGGAAAAATGGGCAAAACAGGGCGTGCTTCTTTTAAACACAGTGCTGACAGTCCGTGCCCATCAGGCCAATTCCCACAGGGGGATCGGCTGGGAACAGTTTACCGATGCCGCCATCCGGATCCTGGACGAGGAGGACCGTCCGATCGTATTTCTTCTCTGGGGCCGGCCTGCCCAGATGAAAGCATCCATGCTTCACAATCCGAAGCATCTGATCCTGGAAGCACCACATCCAAGCCCCCTTTCTGCTTACCGGGGATTTTTCGGATGCAAACATTTCAGTAAGGCCAACGAATTTCTGAAAGCCAACGGGGAAGAACCCATTGACTGGCAGATCGAGAATATTTAAGTTAAGGAAAGTAAAATGGGTAAAAAAAACGATAACACACTTGTGAAAAACGCCTCTTTTCTTATGGTTGCGGCGCTGATCTCCAAGATCATCGGAATGCTGTACAAGAGCCCGCTTTCAACCACACTGGGAAGCCAGAGTTTTGCACTTTTCCAGTTTGCACAGAATGTATATTTCATTCTGCTGATGATCGCGTCTTTCAGTATTCCACAGGCGGTATCCAAGATCATGGCGGAAAAGATCGCTTTTCACAGATATAAAGATGCACAGAAAGTATTTTACGGTGCTCTGATCTATGCGGCAGTTGCCGGCGGCATCGTGGCACTTGTCTGTGTATTTGGTGCGGGAATCCTGGTTCCGGACAGTATGGCAAATGCCCGTCTGGCACTGCAGATGCTTGCGCCTACAATTTTCATGTCTGGTCTGTGCGGTGTATTCCGCGGATATTTCCAGGCATACCGCAATATGATGCCGACATCGATCTCACAGATTATTGAACAGATTTTTGTGGCAACCTTTGCGCTTCTGATGTCACATGTATTTATTCAGCACTTCTCCGCAACGGGAGATATGGATCTGGTCCATCGCTGGGGTGCGGCAGGTGCTACCATGGGTACCGGTGCCGGTGTGGCGTCCGCTCTGATCTTTATGCTGATCGTCTACGGGGTAAACCGCAAGATCATCCGGAAAAGGATCGCCAATGACCATCATTCCGTAAATGAGAGTATGGGCCATGTAATGAGCAATATTGTACTCATCATCATGCCGATTATTCTCAGCGCTTTTATCTACAATGTAAACGGATATATCAACAGCTATATGTATTCTGGCATTATGGACATCAAAGGTGCTGCCAAGAACGTGATTCAGACGCTGTATTCCGAGTATGGATATTATATGACACTGATCAATATTCCGCTGACTCTGGCAAGTACGGCGCCGACTTCCATGATTCCAGAGGTTTCTGCACATTATGCCATGCATGATATCGAAGGCGCCAATATGAAAACAGACCGTGCCACATGGATCAGCATGCTGATCTCCATTCCGGCGGCAGTAGGTCTTGCGGTTCTTTCCGGACCGATCACAAGACTGATCTTCCCGGGAACCAACGGTGTTGGCGGACAGCTTCTGATCCTGGGAGGAATTACCATTATCCTCAACGGTAACTCCAATATTACCAACGGTGTACTTCAGGGAATCGGCAAGCCGAAACTTCCGATGATCCATGCAGCCATCGCTCTGGTGGCGGATGTGATCGCAATGGCACTGCTTCTGGTGTTTACCAACCTTGGTGTTTATACCATCGTCATCGCACAGATCGTCTATGCAGTTGTGATGTGTCTTCTTAATGACCGTTCCATCAAGAAATACATGGGTTACAAAAATCCATGGAGAAGTGCTTATTTAAGCCCGTTCCTGGCATCTATCCCAATGGGAGTTGTTGCGGGAGTGGTATATTACGGACTGTATGCACTGATCCATTCCAATGTGATCTGCCTTGGTATTTCCGTGATCCTGGCTGCTTGTGTATACTTTATTGTATATCTGTTTGTAAGTAAGCCTGGTGAAGAGGAGCTGGGTATGATGCCTGGTGGAAGGTATATGAAGAAACTGGCGAGAATGATGAAGATCATTTAACCGAATCAAGGAAGTCTTCGTCTGATTCGACCTGGTTCAGATGAATTTTATATGGTATAGAAATACCCACAGATTTATTCCGGAAAATAACCGGCCGGAGGATCTGTGGGTATTTTTTGTTTATATCAGATTTCTGGTGATGCAGGGTTTTAAGGGGATTTTCTCAATCTTTTCTCTGGGAAAACAGTTTTATGATCTCAAGGGTAACATCTACAGCGGCATCCATTCCTTCAACAGTAATGTGCTCATAAGGCCCGTGATAGGCATGTCCGCCGGTTCCAAGGTTCGGGCAGGGAAGTCCCATGAAACTTAACTGGGCTCCGTCTGTGCCGCCACGGATAGGCAAGATCAGCGGTGTGACACCGCAGGCACGGCAGGCATCCTCTGCCAGGGTGATCAGCCACGGGCAGGTATCAATGATCTCTTTCATATTGCGGTACTGCTGGGTGATGGTAAGGGTCACGGTACCTTCACCCCATTTTTCGTTGAGAATTTTGGTGATATGCGAAAGGGTTTTCTGGCGGACTTCAAAAGAAGCGGCATCGTGATCCCGGACAATATACTGAAGTTCAGCCTGGGAAACATCTCCTTTCATGGAGCACAGATGGAAAAATCCCTGATAGTCCTCTGTGTTCCTTGGCGTATCCGCAGAGGGGAGCATGGAATTAAATTCCATGGCAACAAGGGCAGCATTGACCATGGTATTTTTGGAAGAACCGGGATGGACATTGACGCCCTGGAAAATTACTTTTGCACTGCAGGCGTTGAAGTTTTCGTACTGGATCTCGCCTTCTGTATCACCGTCCAGGGTATAGGCGTAATCTGCACCGAATTTTTTTACATTGAAGTGAGCCGGTCCCATGCCGATCTCTTCATCTGGCGTAAATGCAACACAGAGAGGTCCGTGAGGTATTTTTTCCGTAAGGATATGCTCCAGCGCTGTAAGGATCTCCGCAATGCCGGCCTTGTCGTCAGCACCCAGGATTGTGGTTCCGTCTGAGGTGATGAGGGTCCGTCCGGCAAGAGAAGTAAGGTGTGAGAACATTTCCGGAGAAAGCGTTCTGCCGCTTGTACCAAGAGGGAGATCTTTTCCATCATAATTTTCAGTGATCACAGGTGTGACTGCATGGTCGCAGAAATCGGAAACTGTGTCCATATGTGCGATAAAGCCGAGGGCTTTGCAGTGTTCCAGACCTTCTGTGGCCGGAAGATGCGCGTAAACATAGCAGTGATCGTCCAGTGTTACATCAGAGATGCCAAGCCCTTTCAGTTCCTCCACAAGAAGGCGGGCCAGGTCAAACTGACATCTGGAAGAAGGGGAGGAAGTGCTTTCTTCGTTGCTTGGTGTGAATATTTTTACATAGGATAAAAGTCGTTCGTATGCTTTCATAGAAGAAAAGTCCTTTCTGAAAAAATTCGTCCGGAACAGACTGTACTTGCATTTGCGGAATCCGTCTGTTTTCCAGGAGATAACAACAGTATACCACACAGCATACGCATATTTGCGGAAAAAATCTCCCACGATGAGAAAACCTGTGCTATAATCGGTGGGATAATAAAAAACGGAGGATTTGAGAGTGGAAAAAAGAATCATACAGGTCGAAGAAAAAGTACCTGCAAAAATGCTGATACCGTTAAGTATCCAGCATATGTTTGCCATGTTCGGAGCATCCGTACTGGTGCCGTTCCTTTTTGGAATCAATCCGGCCATCGTGCTTCTGATGAATGGTGTGGGAACACTTCTTTTTATTTTCATCACAAAAGGAAAGGCACCGGCATACCTAGGCTCCAGTTTTGCCTTTCTTTCACCGGCACTTCTGGTCATCAGCAAGTACGGTTATGAGTATGCCCTTGGCGGTTTCGTTGTACTTGGTATTGCAGGTATGTGTGTGGCATTTATTGTCCGTCAGTGTGGAACGGACTGGATCGATATCGTGCTTCCTACCGCGGCAATGGGTCCGGTAGTTGCATTGATCGGTCTGGAACTTGCGGGAAATGCGGCAAGTACGGCAGGACTTCTGGATGACAAGGTAGATCCGAAGAATGTGATTGTATTTCTGGTGACACTTGGAGTGGCAGTATTCGGACAGATCCTGTTCCGTGGTTTTCTTTCTGTTATTCCCATTCTGATCGCGATCATTGCCGGATATGTGGCAGCAGGTGCATGCGGGCTTCTGGATTTTACCCAGGTGAGAGAAGCGGCGTTTTTTGCTCTTCCCAATTTTACATCCCCGAAATTTAATTTTGAGGCTGTCATGACGATTTTCCCTGCCCTGCTTCTGGTAACTTCCGAGCATATAGGACATCAGATCGTAACCGGAAAGATCGTCGGAAGAAATCTTCTGAAAGATCCGGGTCTTCACAGATCCCTGTTTGCGGATTTCTTCTCCACTACAGTTTCCGGATGCCTTGGTTCTGTGCCGACCACCACTTACGGTGAGAACATCGGTGTTATGGCTGTGACAAAGGTTTACAGCGTACAGGTTATCGGCGGTGCGGCAGTGCTTTCCATCTGCTGTTCTTTCCTTGGCAAACTGGCAGCTCTGATCAGTACTATCCCTGGTCCGGTTATCGGCGGAATTTCTTTCCTCCTTTACGGAATGATCGGAACTTCCGGACTTCGTATGCTGGTTGACAATCACGTGGATTACAGCAAATCCAGAAACCTGACACTGACAAGTGTTGTCTTTGTTGTGGGACTTTCCGGAATTGCCCTGAAACTTGGAAATGTGGAGCTTACAGGTATGGTACTGGCGTGTGTGGTTGCCATGGCATTAAGCCTTGTGTTCTATATCCTGGATAAACTGAAACTGACCAACGATCAGTAAAAAATAAGCGGCGTTCATTTTAAAAAGCAGATAAAAAGGGAAACCTTTCTATCTGCTTTTTCTGCTTGACAATCATTCCGTTTTATAATACTATGTAATACAGAAAACACGAACAAAGGTTCGAAAAAACAGGAAACTTGGCGATAGAAGAGAATAAAGAATAGGAGATTGTAGAATGATCAGTGAAGAGAAGCAGAAGGCGCTGGAAGCAGCCCTTGGAAATATTGAGAAACAGTTTGGTAAGGGCTCTGTTATGAAGCTTGGAGATTCCAGTTCCCATATGCAGGTGGAGGCAGTTCCAACAGGATGCTTAAGCCTTGATATCGCTCTTGGCGTAGGTGGTGTGCCGAAAGGACGTATCGTGGAGATCTACGGACCGGAGTCCAGTGGTAAGACAACCGTAGCCTTACATATGGTTGCCGAGGTTCAGAAGAGAGGCGGAATCGCAGGATTCATCGATGCGGAGCATGCCCTTGATCCAGTTTACGCCAAGAATATCGGTGTGGATATTGATAATCTTTACATTTCACAGCCGGATAACGGAGAGCAGGCTCTGGAGATTACAGAGACCATGGTGCGCTCTGGTGCTGTGGATATCGTGATCGTGGACTCTGTTGCAGCATTGGTTCCCAAGGCAGAGATCGAAGGCGATATGGGAGACAGCCATGTGGGCCTGCAGGCACGTCTGATGTCACAGGCACTCCGTAAACTGACTGCTGTTATCAGCAAGTCCAACTGTGTGGTAATCTTTATCAACCAGCTCCGTGAGAAGGTCGGCGTAATGTTCGGTAATCCGGAGACTACAACCGGTGGACGTGCCCTGAAGTTCTATGCATCTGTCCGTATGGATGTCCGCCGCGTGGAGACACTGAAGCAGGGCGGTGAGATGGTAGGTAACCATACCCGTGTGAAAGTAGTCAAGAATAAGGTGGCTCCGCCATTTAAACAGGCAGAATTTGATATTATGTTCGGAACCGGTATTTCCAGAGAGGGAGACATCCTGGATCTTGCGGCAGACTGCTCCATTGTAAACAAGAGTGGTGCGTGGTATGCATACGAAGGGGACAAGATCGGACAGGGACGTGAGAATGCCAAATTATTCCTGAGAGCGCATCCGGAGATCCGTGATGAGATCGAGAAGAAGGTACGTGTACAGTATCATCTGGATCCGGCTGATGAAACAGCAGAATCTGCGGCACAGGCAGCGGATACGGAAGAAGAGGAATAATCCATGCTGAATCCGGAAGAACGAAACCGGGCAAGAAAGAAAGCCATGCGGCTTCTGGAACATATGGATCGTACAGAGAAAGGCCTGACGGATAAACTCCGTCAGGCTGAATTTTCACAGGAGGCAGTGGAAGATGCCATTGCCTATGTGAAGTCTTACGGTTATATTAATGATGCCCGTTATGCCAGGACATATATTTCTTTCCGCATGGAGTCCAAGAGCCGCCAGAAGATCCTTTCCGAGCTTCAGATGAAAGGTGTAGACCGTCAGATTGCACTGGAAGCCTGGGAGGAAATGGAAGAACTTATGGAACCTGATGAACGTGCCGTTTTACGAAAGACCATAGAGAAGAAATATGCACCGGATACCGAGCTTGATGAAGGACAGATGCGGAGACTCTATGGTTACCTTGCCAGAAGAGCATTTAAGTACGAAGATATTTCACATACCCTGGATGAGATGAACATCCGTGTGAAACACGAGATGGAATAATTCCGTACAAAAAAAGTCACAGTTCATGCATGCTAACCAAAATCGGCTTTTTCATGAGAAAAACTTGACATAAATGTGAAAAACAGCTAAACTTGTATTGTTGTATTTGTACAATGAAAACTAAATAAGGAGGTGCTCCTGTGGCAGGCACAATTATCGGTGTTATTGTCGCTGTGGTAGTCACGCTACTTATTGCAGTTCCTGTTACTTGCAAGGTTGCTGTTGACAAGAAAGTACGCAAGGATGCGGAAATCGTAGGTACAGCAGAGGATAAAGCAAGGAATATTCTTGATGAAGCATTGAAAGCAGCAGAGACCAAGAAACGCGAAACTTTACTTGAGGTAAAGGAAGAATCTCTGCGAACTAAAAATGAACTGGAAAGGGAAACCAAGGAACGGAGAAACGAGCTGCAGAGATACGAGAAGCGAGTTTTGTCAAAAGAGGAATCTGTTGACAAAAAAGCCAATGCAGTGGAGAAGCGTGAGCTGGAATGTACAGCGAAATTTAACGAGTTACAAGAAAAAGAAAAACGAGTAAATGAACTTGAGGAAAAAGGAGTACGGGAACTGGAACGAGTTTCAGGTCTTACCTCCGAACAGGCAAAAGAAGAATTACTGAAATCTGTAGAAGATGACGTAAAGGTGGATGTTGCAAGACTCTATAAAGAGCTTGAGAACAGAGCCAAAGAAGAAGCCAACAAGAAAGCCAAGGAATATGTGGTCAATGCCATTCAGAAATGCGCAGTGGATCACGTATCTGAGACAACAATTTCTGTGGTACAGCTTCCAAGTGATGAAATGAAGGGAAGGATTATCGGTCGTGAGGGCCGTAACATCCGTACATTGGAGACACTTACCGGTGTGGATCTGATCATTGATGATACACCGGAGGCAGTTGTTCTCTCCGCGTTTGATCCGATCCGTAGAGAGATCGCCAGAGTGGCTCTGGAGAAACTTATTGTGGATGGACGTATTCATCCGGCAAGAATTGAAGAGATGGTGGAGAAAGCCCAGAAAGAAGTGGAAACACAGATCCGTGAAGACGGTGAGACAGCAGCCATGGATGTGGGTGTTCATGGAATCCATCCGGAACTTCTGAAACTTCTTGGACGTATGAAATTCCGTTCCAGTTATGGTCAGAATGCTTTAAGACATTCCATTGAGGTTGCACAGCTTTCCGGACTTCTCGCAGGAGAGATCGGTGTGGATGTGCGTATGGCCAAACGTGCCGGACTTCTTCATGATATCGGTAAATCCATTGATCATGAGGTGGAAGGTTCTCATATCCAGATTGGTGTGGATCTCTGTAAGAAATATAAGGAATCCCCGATCGTTATCAACACAGTTGCGTCCCATCATGGCGATGTGGAACCGGAATCTCTTATCGCATGTATTGTACAGGCTGCTGACGCGATTTCCGCAGCAAGACCTGGTGCAAGACGAGAGACACTGGAAACCTATACCAATCGTCTGAAACAGCTCGAGGATATCACCAATGAGTTCAAGGGCGTAGAGAAATCTTTTGCTATTCAGGCAGGAAGAGAAATTCGTGTTATGGTTGTACCGGATCACGTAAGTGATGCAGATATGGTTCTCCTTGCAAGAGACATTGCAAAGCAGATCGAAGCAGAACTTGAATATCCGGGACAGATCAAGGTTAATGTGATCCGTGAAAGCAGAGCGGTTGATTACGCAAAATAAGCTTTCGCTCACAGAATACTCTGGAAATAATGAAAGCCGGACAGCTTTAATAGCTGGCCGGCTTTTTTGCTGCCCGGAAACAGGTTATATTACGGAGAGTTTGGACGTAAACTGGTACAGGGTGAGTGAATGGAAAAAAGAAATGAAAGCAGAAAATGGAAAACAGCTGGTCGTTTTCCGGCAGAGATTCTTTTTTTGACCGGTTTTCTGGTGGGAAATATCATACCGAATCTGATCTGGAAAATGGAATGGAAACAGAAAACCCTGGCTTCTTTCTATCTGATCCGGAATTTTGCGGGGAAAGATATTTCCGGCGGAGCATATTTGCTGGAAGTGTTACGACACAGGGGAGTACTCTTTCTTTTTCTGTTTTTCTGTGGGTTTACCATATTTGGGGTACCGCTGTCAGTGGCTTATATGCTGATTCTTGGGATGGAGACAGGACTTATCCTGACTTTATCCGTGCTGGAATTTGGTATTTACGGAGGTGTGGCCGGGGCCGGACTTCTGATTCCTCAGTATGTGATCTATATTCCGGTGTATTTTTATCTTGCTGGTCTTGTATACAGACAGTCCTATGATATCTGGAAAAACTATGGGCTTGTACCTCAGAAATCGAGGCTATATATCCGGCAGGGAATGACTGCATTTCTGGTGTATACAGGGGGAATTCTTGCGGAAAGTTTCCTGAATCCGTGGATTCTTGAAAAAGTTGTAAAGGGACTGAAATTTTTTTAAAAAAATTTTTACAATATGTAGTAATGGTTTCCATAAAATCTGCGATATTTGGTGGTTTGAGGCGGAATGTGTTGAAATTGCGAGGTTTTGCGCTGAAAAACCGTTTGATTTTATGTAAAATACACAGTATAATTCAGTCATAAAAGAATACAGATTTTACGGTTTGGTTGATAACGAGTTATTTAGAAACGGGATGTAAGAGAATGGACATAGAGATACGGGAATTTATTACATATTTACATAACAGAAAAAGAACATCTCATAATACAGAGGTGTCATATCAGAGAGATCTGAAGAAAATGGCAGCATATTTTGAGGAACGTGGGATTTACGATATCCGTGACGTGGGAGAGTTGGAACTGGAGGGATATCTCAGTTACATGGAGAGGGGACAGTTTGCCTCTTCTACAATCTCAAGGAATGTAGCTTCCATCCGTGCACTGTTTCAGTATCTTCAGCAGGAAGGCCGGATTGAGAGAGATCCGTCCCTGGAGCTGAAGCCACCCAAGGTTGAGAAGAGGATGCCGGAGATCCTTTCTGTGGATGAAGTGGACAGACTTCTGAGACAGCCGGATTTGAATACTCCGAAGGGAATTCGGGACAGCGCCATGCTGGAACTTCTTTATGCCACAGGAATGCGTGTCAGTGAACTGCTTCACCTGAATCTGGAGGATATTAATCTTCAGCTTGGTTATGTAGTCTGCCACGATGAAGAGAAGGAGCGGGTAATCCCTGTAGGAAATGTCTGCAGGAATGCCATGGACAAATATCTGAAAGAAGCCCGCAGAATATTTGTAAAGGAAAATGAGACGCAGAGCCTTTTTACCAACTGTTCAGGAAAGTCCATGAGCAGACAGGGGTTCTGGAAAGTGCTGAAGGGATATGCGGAAGAAGCAGGAATCCAGCATGATATCACACCACACACCCTGAGACATTCTTTTGCCGCACATATGCTGCAGAACGGAGCAGATGTGAAGAGTGTACAGGAAATGCTGGGACATTCAGATATTTCTACAACACAGATCTATTTGAATTTTGGTGTTGCGAAAATGCGTGATGTATACATGAAGGCGCATCCGAGGCATTAACCTGTAAAGAGGAATATGATATTGGGCAGAAAGAAATAAGCGGAGAATGGAACGACAGGACAGTTCTGTTTTCCGCTTTTTTTGATATATTATAAGTCTAACAGATCATGAGAATGGTCATATCTGCTTAAAAAGGGATTGAAAAAAGAACCGACGCTTCCAAAAAAAGGAAGAACGCCGGTTCTTTTGATGTGCATTTCAGTCAAGGGAATATTTGCAATCCCGTAGGGACCCCTTGATTTGTTAAAACTGCAGATCGGACAGATCTTAGCAGTTCTCAGCAATCGTATAAAGCAGTTTCTCTGACTCATCCCATCCAAGGCATGCATCTGTGATGGATTTACCGTAGATGTGATCTCCACCGATCTTCTGGTTGCCTGGCTCGATATAGCTCTCGATCATGAGACCTTTTACCATGGTATGAAGCTCAGGATCTACCTGACGGCTGTGAAGAACTTCACTTGCGATACGAACCTGCTGTTCGTAATGCTTGTTGGAGTTGGAATGGTTGGTATCCACGATCACTGCCGGGTTGGCAAGGTTCTTTGCGTGGTATTTGTCATAGAGAAGACGAAGATCCTCATAATGGTAGTTCGGGATGGCTTCCCCATGTTTGTTTACCGCACCACGAAGGATTGCGTGGGAGAGCGGGTTACCGGTGGTCTCAACTTCCCAGCTTCTGTAAATGAAGCGGTGAGCGCCCTGTGCTGCAACGATGGAGTTCAGCATAACGCTGTAGTCGCCACTGGTAGGATTCTTCATACCAGCCGGAACGTCCATGCCGCTGACTGTCAGTCTGTGCTGCTGATCTTCAACAGAACGTGCACCTACAGCAACGTAGGAAAGAAGATCAGAAAGATAACGGTAGTTCTCCGGGTAAAGCATCTCATCTGCACAGGTAAAACCACTTTCGCGGATGGCACGCATGTGCATCTTACGGATTGCAATCAGTCCGGCAAGAAGGTTCGGTTTCTTCTCAGGATCCGGCTGATGGACCATTCCTTTGTATCCTTCTCCGGTTGTACGTGGTTTGTTTGTGTAAACACGCGGGATAATGAGGACTTTATCCTCGATCTTTTCCTGTACTTTGCGAAGTCTTAAAAGATAATCGCATACAGCATCTTCGTTATCTGCAGAACATGGTCCGATGATAGCGAGGAATTTATCAGATTTTCCGGTGAAAACGTCGCGAATCTCAGCATCGCGTTTCTCCTTGAGAGCCTGAAGTTCAGCATCGATGGGATACTGATTGCGGATTTCCTCAGGAGTTGGCAGTTTTTTTATGAATTCAAAACTCATAGTACTTTATTCCTCCATAATTATAACATTTCGGTTATTAATTATAAACGATTATCGCCCGCTTGTCGATAGGGAAATTTTAGCGCTTTCACGTGTAGAAGGGAAAGGAGCAGTTCACCCAGAAAAATGCCGTAAAAATAGCCTCGAATCCCAATTGCCGGAATCATAAAAACAACAGAAAAAATACGGATGAGAATGCCGGCAGCGCTGTGAATCAGGCAGCGCCCCGGCCTTCCAAGCCCCTGAAGGATGCTGGCGAGCATGGTGTTGGTATAAAGAAAAGGACAGATGAAAGAAAGATACCGTATGTAAGTTCCGGCAGTTTTGCTGTGAAAAAGCAGTGTTCCAAGGAATGGTCCAAAGAGAAAGAATCCGCTTCCACACAAAAATCCCAGAAACATGCAGAGAAAAAAAGTCTGGTCTGTGACATAGCGGATCTGTTTCTGATCTCCAAGGGCATCCATTCTTGCGACAGAGGGCATCAGCATTACAGCTGCGGAAGTTGTAATGGTGGAAGGAAACAGGAGCAGGGGAAGGGCCATTCCCGTAAAGATCCCGTAAATTTTCAGTGCCTCTGAAGAAGTCATTCCACAGCGAATCAGCATCTGTGGAATCAGAACCGCTTCTATGCTTCCGAGAAGTGTCAGGAGGATGCGGTTCAGGGATATGGGGAAAGACAGGGTAAAAAGATCTTTTATCAGCGGAAAAATTTTAACGGAAGTTTTTTCTTTTACAGGATGATTTCCAAAATGAAAAGAAACCATAAGGAGTGATATCAGAGAAGCGGCAGCTTCTCCTGCGAGGGAACCGCCGGCTGCGATCATCGCAGTGACCGGACGGCCTTCGGAGAGAAAGATCAGATACAGGATATAAGTGGCACCGATCCGGACAGTCTGCTCGCTAAGCTGCACAGCTGCGGGTACAGAAGCTTTTTTCCGGGCATAATAATAGCTGTCAATGCAGGAGTGAATGGCGCAGAGTGGTATACTGGCAGCCGTCAGCCGAAGAAGATCGGAGGTCCCGGGTGCTTTCAGGATTGTGGAAGCAAAAAAATCTGCATGCCGAAAAAGCAGAAAACCGGTTACAGCAGAAAAAAAGACAGCCGCAAAGATTCCCGTAACCAGAGAAAAATATGCCTCCTTTTTTTCCTGAAGAGCAAGTCTGGACGCAATCAGCCGGGAAAGTGCAGACTGGATTCCGGTATAGGAAAGAGCAGCCATAAGTCCCTGCAGAGGAAGGATCAGCTGATACAGACCAAGACCTTCCGCACCAATGGCATGGGATAGGAATATCCTATAAAAGAAACCAGCAATACGGCTGACAAGTCCCGTGCAGGCAAGAATCAAGGTTCCTTTGAGAAATACTTTTTTTGACATGGATAACCTGGAGCCTTTTTTGTCAGTATATGAAGAAGTTAGTCTTGACAGAACCATAGGTTTCTGATAGAGTAAACATGAAATCCGAGGAAAACACTGGGAATTGAAAAAGAGGTGAGCGGATGAAACTGTCAACAAGAGCAAAATACGGACTTAAGGCCCTGATAGACCTTGGTCTTTACAGTGAAAAAGAAGCGGTCTCGCTTCAGAGTATTGCGGGCCGTCAGAATATATCAGTCAGCTATCTGGAACAGCTGATGGCGCTTTTGAAGAAAGCGGGCCTTGTGAAGAGTGTCCGCGGTGCTGCCGGAGGATACTTTCTTGGAAGACCGGCAGAAGAGATTTCAGTGGGAGATATCCTTCGTGTTCTGGAGGGCGGCCTGGAGGCTGCTACATGCCCGGGAACAGAAGGTGACGGAGGCTGCCAGGGTTCTGATCTCTGCGTAGCTAAATTAGTGTGGAAGAGGATCAACGACAGCATCACAGATGCGGTGGATACACTGATGCTCAGTGAGCTGATCGAAGAGAGCCGGAGAATACACGAAAAATAATTATCCTGAACAGGAGGAAAAGAAAATGGGAAAAATGATATATCTGGACAATGCGGCTACCACAAAGACCGCACCGGAAGTTGTGGAGGCAATGCTGCCGTATTTTACAGAGTTTTATGGAAATGCTTCTACTGTTTATGATTTTGCTGCAAACAGCAAGGCTGCTATTGCCAAGGGAAGACAGCAGATTGCAGATGTGATCGGAGCCAAGAAAGAAGAAATCTATTTTACAGCAGGTGGTTCCGAGTCTGATAACTGGGCTCTGAAAGCAACTTTTGAGGCATACAAGAATAAAGGTAACCACATCATCACAACAAAGATTGAGCATCATGCCATCCTTCATACCTGTGAATACCTTGAAAAAGAGCGCGGTGCGAAGGTCACATATCTGGATGTAGATGAGAACGGATTCATTGATCTGGATGAGCTTCAGAAAGCCATTACACCGGAGACCATCCTGATCTCTGTTATGGCTGCAAACAATGAGATCGGTACTCTTGAGCCGCTGAAAGAGATCGGACAGATCGCACATGAGCATGGAATCCTGTTCCATACAGACGCTGTTCAGGCATTCGGACAGATCCCGATCAATGTAGATGAGTTTAACATTGATATGCTCAGCTCCAGTGGACATAAGATCAACGGACCGAAGGGAATCGGTTTCCTCTACATCCGTAAAGGTGTCAAGATCCGTTCCTTTGTACATGGTGGAGCACAGGAGAGAAAACGTCGTGCAGGTACAGAGAACGTTCCTGGAATCGTAGGATACGGCCTTGCTGCAGAACGTGCCAACAAATCCATGAAAGAGCGTACCGCAAAGGAAATTGAGATCCGTGACCATATGATTAACAGGATCCTTACAGAGATCCCATACGTACGTCTCAACGGAGATAAGGTAAAACGTCTTCCGAACAACGTAAACGTAAGCATTCAGTTTATCGAGGGTGAGTCCCTTCTTCTGATGCTTGACAACTTCGGAATCTGCGCATCCAGCGGTTCTGCATGTACATCCGGTTCTCTGGATCCGTCACATGTTCTGCTGGCTATCGGCCTTCCTCATGAGATCGCACATGGATCTCTCCGTATGACATTAAGCGAGGAGACAACAATGGAGGATGCTGATTTTGTAGTAGATAAACTGAAAGATATTACTGCAAACTTAAGAAGTATGTCTCCATTATATGAAGATTTTATTAAAAAGCAGAAAAAATAATAAAAACACTTGCCAGGAGGAAAAAATAATGTATAGTGAAAAAGTAATGGATCATTTTCAGCATCCACGTAATGTAGGTGAGATTGAGAACGCAAGCGGCGTGGGTACTGTAGGAAATGCAAAATGCGGTGATATTATGAGAATATTCCTTGATATTGATGACGAAACCCATATTATCAAAGACTGCAAATTCAAAACATTTGGATGCGGTGCAGCCGTTGCAACAAGCAGCATGGCAACAGAGCTTGTAAAGGGTAAAACCATCGAGGAAGCCATGGAAGTAACAAACAAAGCCGTTATGGAGGCTCTGGACGGACTTCCACCGGTAAAGATCCACTGTTCCCTGCTTGCTGAGGAGGCTATTCATGCAGCTCTCTGGGATTATGCAGAGAAGCATCACATTAAGAT
This sequence comes from Blautia sp. MSK.20.85, assembly GCF_013317245.1. Classification (NCBI taxonomy): domain Bacteria; kingdom Bacillati; phylum Bacillota; class Clostridia; order Lachnospirales; family Lachnospiraceae; genus Blautia; species Blautia sp. MSK.20.85. The sequence goes on along the minus strand of NZ_JAAIUN010000008.1, from coordinate 120,223 downwards.
CGAAGGTCTTTCCAAACCGAAGTCTGATATCCACGAAGGTGAAGAGGACACAGAAGAGGAATATTAATCCTCTGTATTTGCGATCATAACCGAGGCATGAGCAAGCTTCAATCGAACAGAAACCGTAAGCCATTGAAAGGACAGGTAAGTAAGAAGCATGACAGGACTTACGAACGAAGAAGTTCAGGAAAGAATTGCGCAGGGCCAGGTAAATAATAACGAAAACCCCAACACCAGGACATATAAACAGATCATTCTGGAGAATACACTGACATTCTTCAATTTTCTGAACCTGGTGCTGCTGGTTCTCGTACTGGTGGTTGGTTCCTACAAAAACTCCATGTTTGTAGGAATCATTTTTATTAATACCGTAATTGGAATCATTCAGGAGATCCGTGCCAAGAAGACCATTGACAAGCTGGCTATCCTGACAGAATCCAAGACGGTTGTTCTGCGTGAAGGAAAAAAATGGAAAATTTCTACAGAGAAGCTGGTTGTCGATGATCTGATCTTTCTGAAAGCCGGAGAACAGGTTCCGGCAGATGCGAAGATTCTGGAAGGAAGCCTGGAGGTCAATGAATCTCTGCTGACCGGTGAGGCAGACAATCTTCCGAAGAATACGGGAGATGAGCTTTTTTCCGGAAGTTTTGTGACGGCGGGACAGGCATGCTGCCAGATCATCCATGTTGGAAGTGACAACTATGCGTCAAGGATCACCAGTGAGGCCAAGGAATTCAAACGCCATAATTCAGAGCTTCGAAATTCCCTGAATGCCATCCTGAAGGTGATCAGTATTATTATCGTACCACTGGGTGCGATGCTTTTTTATAAACAGTATTATTTTGTGGGAGATAATATCCGGGATTCCGTCGTCAATATGGTTGCGGCAGTTCTTGGAATGATCCCCGAGGGACTCGTTCTCCTTACCAGTGTGGCGCTGACTCTGGGTGCGCTGAAACTGGCTCAGAAGAAGACTCTGGTGCAGGAGCTGTACTGTATTGAGACTCTTGCGCGTGTGGATACGCTCTGCCTGGATAAGACAGGAACCATTACAGAAGGTACCATGTGTGTGGAAGCAGTGGAGAGCTATCCGCCGGTGTATGATGAGATTTCAGGTGAAGCAGCAGGAAATAAGACTGAGTCTGGTGAAAGTAAGAACGACAGAACTGAGAGTTCTGATCTGGTCGAGGTTTCAGCAGCTTCCGAAATTTCAGCAGTTTCAGCCGCAGAAGCGATTGCAAAAGAGGATGGGAGTTCGATTCTTTCACCACGGGAAGAGTCTGAAGCTGGCACAGAGACGTACAGCCAGGAAGATCCGGAGAAAATCCGGGAGATCGAGCATATCATGGGAAATCTCCTTTCTGTGCTGAAAGACCAGAATGCTACTGCCGATGCACTGCGGGCGAGATTTAAAGTATCCCAGGATATGGAGCTGGATCATGTGATCCCGTTCTCTTCTGACAGAAAGTACAGTGGAGCTGCTTTTAAAGATACAGGCACTTATCTGATGGGTGCTGTGCAGTTTCTTTTTCCGGAAGGGAATCCGGAGCTGGCAGAATACTGCAGCGGTTTTGCGAAAGAAGGACTTCGTGTTCTGGTTGTTGCTCACAGTGAGAATGTAAATGAAGGCACTGAGATCCCGGCAGGGCTTGAGCCAATCGGACTTCTTCTTCTTACGGATGTGATCCGCCAGGAGGCACCGGATACCCTGGCATATTTCGAAAGCCAGGGGGTGGATCTGAAGGTGATCTCCGGTGATGATCCGGTGACCGTTTCTGCCATAGCCAGACGTGCAGGCCTTAAAAATGCGGAGCAGTATGTAGATGCAACAACGATCACAACCCAGGAACAGATGGACGAGGCAGTTGCAACATACAGTGTGTTCGGACGTGTGACACCGCAGCAGAAGCAGGCGATGGTGAAATCTCTTCAGGCACAGAAGCATACGGTTGCAATGACCGGTGATGGTGTAAACGATGTTTTGGCCCTTAAAGAGGCTGACTGCAGTATTGCCATGGCTGAAGGAAGTGATGCGGCCAAGAATATTGCCAATGTGGTATTGCTGGATTCCAATTTTGCAGCGATGCCGGAGATCGTGAACCAGGGACGCAGGGTTGTAAATAATATCCGTACTGCAGCATCCATGTTTCTGATCAAGACAATTTTTTCCGTGCTGCTGTCACTGATCACAATTTTCTTCGGGGATGCCTATCCCTTTGAGCCGATCCAGATGTCACTGATCAGCGCCTGTGCAGTTGGTATTCCTACGTTTCTTCTGGCCCAGGAGAATAATTATGAGAAGATCGACCATACATTTTTGCGTCACGTGTTTATGAATGCATTTCCGGCCGCTGTGACAATCACAGGCTGCGTGTTCAGTGTGATGCTGGTATGTCAGAACGTATATCATTCCAATGCGATGCTGAATACGGCCTGTGTGCTTGTAACCGGGTGGAATTATATGGCCGCACTTAAGACGGTTTACGCACCTTTGAATACCTATCGTAAGGTGATCATTTACAGTATGCAGGTGATCTTTTTCGGGGCGGCGGTGGTTCTGCAGAATCTGCTGACGCTGGGATCTCTGGAATTCGGAATGATCATTCTGGTATTCCTTCTGATGACGTTTTCTCCGATTCTGATCGATGTGATCACAGCCTGGATCAGGAACATTTACAGCCGTTCACTGGATAAAGGAGAACAGGGAAAATTTGCCACATTTATTGATAAGCTGAGAAAATAATAATATGAGAAAAGTAAGAGGACACTACCTGGAAACGGGCAGTGTCCTCTTTAGGTTGAGTGAATAAACTGCGAAACAGATATCCGAAGCAGAGCTGTGTAGCGAATGTGGATCACGCATATCCGCTTGACGAAGATACTATTTCGTATGCATGAGCCAGATAAATCCAAAGGCCGGGATCTCTACGGCCTGTGCATCTCTTTGAACTCCTGTGAGGAGATCTGTATAAGTGCCGTCCTGTTCGTTGATCCAGGCTACTTTGTCCTGGTCACTGAAGTTGTAAATGCAGATCAGTTTCTCTTCGGAAGTTTCTCTTACCAGGGCAAGAAGGGATTTTTCCCAGGTTTCCAGTGTGTGTGCAGGAATCTCAGGGGCAAATACCGGATGGCTGGCGCGGATGGACTCCAACTGTTCCAGACTGTTAAAAATGCGTCCCTGGATCGTCTCGGCATCGGCTCTGTTCCGGGCAAGAATCCAGTTGAAATGGCCGTTGTGGAGCCAACGGGGGTCAGAAGCCCTGGAAGGGTCTGCTTTATAGGTGTAGTCGTTGAGCTGTCCGATTTCATCACCGCTTCGAAGTACCGGGATTCCAGGAAGGGAAAGAAGCAGTGCATGAAGTGCTACATCATATCGGATTCCGCGGCTGACACCATCTGTATTTCCCTCATAATCAAAACGCTCGATTCCTGCAAGGGAGGCAGTTGTTCCGCAGAGCTCGGATTCTTCTGTTTCCGGATTTACATAGATCTCACCCCGAGCAAAGGAATTCGGGAAAAGACCGGAAAGGAATTCATTCAGATAATCTCTGTGAGGACCCTCTGTGATAAAGCTGTCTTTCAGGAAATCATAGTCCAGGTTCCAGCGTACCGTGTTGCGGTTGCGGAGGTAATTCTGGAATATAGGTGCCTGTGGAAGACTGGCCGTCTTATCAATTCCGCGGCGGAGAAGAGTGGTATCTTTTGTGGCAACAGTGTGCCAGATATCGGACATCAGCTGAGTGCTGTTTACAATATGGAGTTCCGGCATATCGGAAGTTCCACCGAATGCAGCCGCTTCTGCTGGTGTGCGGTCTGTCTCACCAAGGAGAAGAACTCCAGGGCATACGATCTCGCAGACCATACGTGTCATGCGGAGAAGAGAGTGCAGTTTCCAGAGATTTTCGCTATCCATCACAGGAAGGACACCAAGACTGAATACAGAAGCGCCCTCATTTGCAAGCTCCAGGATCTGGAGAAGCATTGCATTGAAAAAGGCCGGAGTCTGAAGTACACATGGCGCGCCGGACTGTGGGTCGTCCACAGAAAGGCTTAACGGGATTTCAAGAGCCAGGCGGATACCTGCTTTCTGGCAGTTAACTGCAAGGTCGTGCAGATCTTCTGAGGTTCCGATCTCCGGGATAATGCGAAGAGAGCAGTTGGAAGTTGCCTGGAAAAGATCTGTCAGGTACAGAGTGTCTGCCTTGCATTCACTGATATAGTCCAGCTTACCAGACAGTCCGGCAAGGGTATCTGCGAAATCAGCAGGATTTACAGCCATTCCGGTAAACGTGGTCTTACGGAACCAGTCCGGATCAGCAGCACAGTTCTGGTCAGCTTCTTTCATGGAAAGAGAACGCTCGCAGTAGATCTCTTTCATTTTTTTTGTGAGGCTTGAGAATGTGCCGGCAACCTCTGGATGGTCACGGAACAGCTCGCAGTAGAGCCATTTCAGATCGTTGTAGTAGTGGTTCAGGCGTTTCTCGTAGAGTGCATCGTAGGCAGTGTCTTCCTTAGAAGTTTCGACTTTCAGAGGTTCGGTTTTGGAAGTAGTAACTTTCGCCGGTTCAGTTTTGAAAGTTTCGACTTTGATCGGTTCGGTCTTTGAAGTCTCAACTTTAATTGGCTCGGTTTTTGAAGTCTCAACTTTAATTGGCTCGGTTTTTGAAGTCTCAACTTTAATTGGCTCGGTTTTTGAAGTCTCAACTTTAATTGGCTCGGTTTTGGAGGTTTCGACCTTGACCGGTTCAGTTTTTGAAGTTTCGATTTTGACGGTTTCGGTTTTTGAAGTTTCAATCTTAACAGTTTCTGGCTTCTTTTTTAGCTGTTGTTCTTTTTTTGCCTGCATGGCAGCTTTCTTTTTCTGGAGTCTTTTTGTTGACATATAGAGTTCCTCCTTAAATAAATTGGTATTTTCGGTATAAAATGTAAACTCTCTGACTGGAGAGAGAAATAGATCTATAGTTTGTGAAAAACCGGCTGACGGTTTTTGAACACAGTATAATAGGAAAAGCCACAGTCACGGAGAACATCGGCTGCCCTGTCAAAAGCATAGGCAATTTTATCCGGGGTGTGGGCGTCTGCACCGATGGTAATGATTTCGCCGCCAAGTTCACGATAACGGCGGATTACATTCACACATGGATTTGGTTCTCCAAGACCGTAGTGATAACCTCCGGTATTCAGTTCAATTCCGATGTTTTTGCGGATCAGTGTACGCAGAATTTCATCCAGGATTTCCTTATAGCGGCCATAGGAGTACTGACGGTTCTGATTGGGGCCGTAACGCACTACATAATCAATGTGTCCGTAGACATCCATTTTATCAAATGCGGCGATATTTTCCAGAATGGATTCAAAATATTCCATATAGCAGGCGGATTCTTTCCGGCCTTCAAAATAAGAAGGATAATAGGGATCATATCCGTGCACCACATGGGAAGAACCAATAACAAAGTCAAAAGGGATTTCTTTCAGAAGTCCGGAAAAAGATTCGGAAAGATGAGGCTGAAGTCCCAGTTCGATTCCGAAATTTACAGAAATCTGGTCCCGGAAAGCATCAGCCAGTTCAAAAAGACGCTGGCGGTATGCCGGGATATCCAGTGAAAAGTCCAGATTTTCCGGTGTTTCCGGGTAATCCGGATCAAGATGCTCGGTAAAACAGATTCCAGTAAGACCTTTATCAACCGCAGTCTGGATCATATCTTCCATGGGTGTTTCGGAATCTGCGGAAAAAGAGGAATGCATATGACAGTCCCATAAAATTTTCTGGTCCATTTTGTACCTCCATATTCAAGTCTGACGAGTGTGCAACAGATGCTGTACCTGCTTTGAAATTTAGAGCTGGCAGGACAGAGATTTCTCTCACAGAATTATAACACATTTTTCATAAATTTTCTTAATATTTATTTTAATGTGCTTTTTTATAAATAGCTCTTGAATTTTTGTTTGGAATTAGGTACAATATGAGACAGGTTGATGTTTCTTTAACAAAGGAACGATTTAAATCACCATTCAATTCATAGGAGGAATTTATCATGGCAGTAAAAGTTGCAATTAATGGTTTTGGACGTATCGGTCGTCTTGCATTCCGTCAGATGTTTGGAGCAGAAGGATTTGAGATCGTAGCAATCAACGATCTTACATCTCCTAAGATGCTTGCTCACTTATTAAAATATGATTCTACACAGGGAAGATATGCTCTTGCTGATAAAGTAACAGCAGGCGAGGATTCCATCACAGTAGACGGAAAAGAGATCAAAATCTATGCTAAGGCTAACGCTGCAGAGCTTCCATGGGGAGAGATCGGTGTAGACGTAGTTCTTGAGTGCACAGGTTTCTACACATCCAAAGACAAAGCTCAGGCTCATATCGATGCAGGTGCTAAGCACGTAGTTATTTCCGCTCCGGCTGGAAACGACCTTAAGACAATCGTTTACAACGTAAACCATCAGGGTCTTACAAACGAGGACAAGATCATCTCCGCAGCTTCCTGTACAACAAACTGCCTTGCACCAATGGCTAAGGCTCTTAACGATCTTGCACCGATCAAATCCGGTATCATGTGCACAATCCACGCTTACACAGGCGATCAGATGACACTTGACGGACCGCAGAGAAAAGGCGATCTGAGAAGATCCCGTGCAGCTGCAGTTAACATCGTTCCGAACAGCACAGGTGCTGCTAAAGCTATCGGACTTGTTATCCCAGAGCTTAACGGCAAACTTATCGGTTCTGCACAGCGTGTACCTACCCCAACAGGTTCTACAACAATCCTTACAGCAGTAGTTGAAGGAAACGTTACTAAAGAGCAGATCAACGCAGCTATGAAAGCAGCTTCCAATGAGTCCTTCGGATACAACGAGGATGAGATCGTATCCAGCGATATCGTTGGTATGAGATTTGGTTCCCTCTTCGATGCTACTCAGACAATGGTACTTCCACTTGAGAATGGCACAACAGAGGTTCAGGTAGTTTCCTGGTATGACAACGAGAACTCCTACACAAGCCAGATGGTTCGTACAATCAAGCACTTCGGAAAACTTCTGAACGCTTAATTTTCTGCGAACGGGTGTAGAAGAATAGACTCAGAAAGGGTCCGGTCTGAAGAGGACCGGGCCCTTTTTTTCCAAAAGACCAAACAAAAAAATGTCTGAGGAATGACTGTTAACAGAGCGGACAACAATATCGCTCGCCCTTATTGATCTGCTTTTGCAGAAATAAAAGTTAAGGAGATATAGAGATGCTGAACAAAAAAAGTGTTGACGATATCAATGTAAAAGGACAGAGAGTACTTGTAAGATGTGATTTCAACGTTCCGCTTCAGGACGGAAAGATCACAGATGAGAACCGTCTTGTAGCTGCTCTTCCGACAATCAAGAAACTGATCGCAGACGGTGGAAAGGTTATCCTCTGCTCCCACCTTGGAAAACCGAAGGGAGAGCCGAAACCGGAGCTTTCTCTTGCACCGGTAGCTGTTCGCCTTTCCGAGCTTCTTGGACAGGAAGTAAAATTTGCAGCAGATCCTGAGGTAGTAGGACCGAACGCAAAGGCTGCTGTAGCAGCAATGAAAGACGGCGACGTAGTTCTTCTTGAGAACACACGTTATCGTGCAGAAGAGACAAAGAACGAGGATAAGTTCAGCGAAGAGCTTGCTTCCCTTTGCGACGTATTTGTAAACGATGCATTTGGAACAGCTCACAGAGCTCACTGCTCCAATGTAGGTGTTACCAAATATGTGAAGACAGCAGTTGTAGGATATCTGATGGAGAAAGAGATCGCATTCCTTGGAAACGCTGTAAACAATCCGGAGAGACCATTCGTTGCAATCCTTGGCGGAGCTAAGGTTTCCAGCAAGATTTCCGTTATCAACAACCTTCTTGACAAGGTAGATACACTGATCATCGGTGGTGGAATGTCTTACACATTCTCCAAAGCTATGGGTGGACATATCGGAAGATCCCTCTGCGAGGATGATTACCTTCAGTATGCACTTGACATGATGAAGAAAGCAGAGGAGAAAGGTGTGAAACTTCTTCTTCCTGTAGATAACAGAATCGGTGATGACTTCTCCAACGACTGCAATATCCAGGTTGTAAAACGCGGTGAGATTCCGGACGGATGGGAAGGAATGGATATCGGACCTGAGACAGAGAAGATCTTTGCAGACGCTGTTAAAGATGCCAAGACAGTTGTATGGAACGGACCGATGGGATGCTTCGAGATGCCGAACTTCGCACATGGTACAGAGGCAGTTGCAAAAGCTCTTGCTGATACAGACGCAACAACCATCATCGGTGGTGGTGATTCCGCAGCAGCTGTAAATATCCTTGGATATGGCGACAAGATGACACACATCTCCACAGGTGGCGGTGCTTCTCTTGAGTTCCTTGAGGGCAAAGAGCTTCCGGGCGTAGCAGCAGCTAACGATAAAGACTGATAAAAAATAAAGTGTTCCGCGAACACAAAAAGGAGATAAAAACAATGGCAAGAAAGAAAATTATTGCTGGAAACTGGAAAATGAACATGACACCAAGCGAGGCTGTAAAGCTTGTTGAGACTTTAAAACCGCTTGTTGTTAACGATGAAGTTGACGTAGTATTCTGCGTACCGGCTATCGACATCATCCCTGTTGTTGAGGCAGCTAAAGGTTCTAACATCCAGGTTGGTGCTGAGAACATGTACTTCGAGGAGAAAGGTGCTTACACAGGTGAGATCGCTCCGGCTATGCTCGTAGATGCAGGCGTTAAGTACGTTGTACTTGGACACTCCGAGAGAAGAGAGTACTTCGGTGAGACAAACGAGGACGTTAACAAAAAAATGCTCAAAGCTTTCGAGCATGGCATCACACCGATCATGTGCTGTGGTGAGACACTTACTCAGAGAGAGCAGGGCGTAACAATGGACTTCATCCGTCAGCAGGTTAAGGTTGGATTCCAGGGTGTTACAGCTGATCAGGCTAAGACAGCAGTTATCGCTTACGAGCCGATCTGGGCTATCGGAACAGGTAAGACAGCTACAACAGAGCAGGCTCAGGAAGTTTGCGCTGATATCCGTAAATGCATCGCTGAGATCTATGATGATGCTACAGCAGCAGAGATCCGTATCCAGTACGGCGGATCTGTAAACGCTGCAACAGCTCCTGACTTATTCGCTCAGGCTGACATCGATGGCGGTCTTGTAGGTGGCGCTTCCCTGAAACCAGATTTCGGAAAGATCGTAAACTACAAATAAATCGTATATTTTGTTCAAACTGAATAAATAAATTGTATGAAAGAACCCCTGAACACAGATAAATCTGGTAAAATTGCCGGATAAACTGTGGAAGGGGTTCTTTTTTGACAGAATAGCAGATATCACTTTCAGGAAAAGAATCGAGCTGGAAAGTAAAAAAGTGATAATAACATAAAAAACTCTTTCTGACATGGATGACACAGCCGACGAAAAGCTGCATTCCTTTACAGTCAGAGAGAGTTTTTATCATCTTTAGAGGAAGAAGTATAATTCTTCGTATCTGTTTTTTCATTCATTTCATCAGGCTCTGGAATATGCTCCACAATATCTTCAATCTCACAGTGGAGAATGGAACATAGCCTGTCTATTGTGTAAATTTCAACATTTTTATTTTTTCGCAGTCTGTCCAGAAGTGAACGGGTGATCTGATAATGTTCATAAAGATCATACTGAGTAATTCCGCGTTCCTTCATCGTGACCCAAAATCTGTCATATTTTATCATATGTATATCCTGTCCGATTCGTCCTTGAATTAATCTTATTATGAGGGTAAAATTGGGATTACAACAGTGTCCTTATACCGACACTATGGAAAGGAGAAACGATGAGGAAGTTTTTTAAGATCTTTTTTTCGGTGGTAGTTATACTTTATTTTTCAGCTACAATGTTTTATTGTTTTGTAGCCGGAACACCGGAAGCGGGAAAAGGAGCAGCAATCTATATAATGTCAGCAGCAGGTCTGTCAATTCTTTTTCCAGCGTTTACCTGTGGATGCATTCACTACATTATTTACCTCAGAAAAAAACTGGATGAAAAGAGCAAATGATTTGGATTTATGTTATGATAATAGTAAGGAGATTATTGGGGATACAGCATAGCTGTTACGTATTATAATAGAAAGAAAGCCTGCAACTGTGCGGAAGACGCTTATAGGATCATTTGGGGAGGATTTTAATGGGAAATATTCTGGATTATCTGGACTGGAGAGGGGATCTTACTTTTGAACAGACACCCTTTAATCAAGTAGACAATCTGATACTGGCATGTTTTTCTTATCTGGATCTGGATGAAATAGCTGATGTAAAAAACGGGAATACTCTTTCTGTGGAAGAACTTTTTGAGATATTTTCCGGAAAAGAAAAGGATGGAGAGGTGAAAGCAGAAAGTGCTTTTCTGCAAAATACACCAATTCTTCTTGAAAAAATGGCCAGCTCAGAAAGATTTCGAAAATGCAGGGCAGGAGGATATGTTAATGAGATCCTTTTCCGGAAAGCGCAGCAGTTTTCGGCAGTTACAGTGGAACTTCCTGACGGAACTGCATATATTTCTTTTCGTGGAACGGACGATACCATTGTAGGATGGAAAGAAGATTTTAACCTGAGCAACGGAATTGTGCCCTCTCATAGAAAAGCACTGGAATATCTGGAATTTAATGGGACTTACATGCAGTCCATGATTCGACTCGGAGGGCATTCCAAGGGAGGAAATCTGGCTATGTACACGGCAATGCAGTGTGATGACGCACTTCAGGAAAAAATCCTTTCCGTTTATGACAACGACGGCCCGGGTTTCCCGGAAGCGTTTTTCAGTTCAGAGAAAGTAGAAAAGGTTTTGCCAAAAGTCACTCGTATCATTCCTGAGGCATCGGTGATCGGTATGTTGCTCAACCACCAGAAAGATCCTCTGATTGTAGCGAGTACCCAGAAGGGAATCCTGCAGCATGATGCTTTTACCTGGGAGGTGATGGGACCATCCTTTATAGAGAAAGAAAGTCTGACGAGAAGAGCGGCGGCATCAGATCGGAGTCTCCATAAATGGATCGACCATATGGATGAAAGACAGAGGGAGCATCTGATCGGGGAACTTTTTTCCGTGCTGGAAGCAACCGGAGCAGAGACGATTTCACAGATTCAGGACGGCGGCCTGAAAAGTCTGGCGGCCATGGTACGTCAGCTGGATAAACTGGAACCCCGGTCCAAGATCATGGTTCAGGAACTGATCGCCGGAATTTTCGGCAGCTGGCTGGAACTCCTTCCGCTGCCGGAGCTTGACAAAAAGCGTTTTCTGCCATAACATAGGAGTTAACTCTGATAAAAATTGGAAAAAACGGAAAGGGGACATCAGAAAATGAGCGAAAAAGTCGTAAATGCGGCCCTTCTTGGTCTTGGAACAGTAGGAACCGGAGTCTATAAAGTTATCAAAAATCAGGAGCAGGAAATGACAGCCAAGCTTGGACGTCAGGTAAAGATCACGAAGATCCTGGTGCGTAACCTTGAGAAAGCATCTAAGAAGGTGGAAGATCCATCTGTTCTTACAACAGACTGGGCAGATATAGAAGGAGATTCTTCCATAGATATTGTGATCGAGCTGATCGGAGGAATTGAGCCGGCACGTACTTATATTCTTGCAGCACTGAAAGCCGGAAAGAACGTGGTGACTGCAAACAAGGATCTGATCGCAGTCCACGGAAAAGAGATTCTGGAAACCGCCAAGGCTGCACAGAAAGATTTCCTGTTTGAGGCTGCTGTTGCCGGAGGAATTCCGATCATCAGCCCGCTGAAGAACAGCCTCGAGGCCAACCATGTAACGGAAGTGATGGGAATCGTAAACGGAACTACGAACTTTATCCTCACCAAGATGTCCCAGGAGGGAATGGAATTTTCAGATGCCCTTGCTCTTGCCACAGAGCTTGGATATGCAGAGGCAGATCCTACTGCAGATATAGAAGGAATTGACGCAGGAAGAAAGGTAGCGATCCTTGCCTCCGTTGCTTTTAATTCCAGAGTTACTCTTGACAATGTTCATATCGAGGGAATCACCAAGATCACAGCGAAAGATATCCGCTACGCCAAGGAAATGGGCTGTGAGATCAAACTTCTGGGTGTTGCCCGCTGCCAGGAGGACGGTGTTGAGGCTTATGTATGCCCGATGCTGATCCCGGCAGAGCATCCGCTTGCATCTGTCAATGATTCCTACAATGCGGTATTTGTACATGGAGATGCTGTAGGTGATACCATGTTCTACGGACGTGGAGCAGGAGAACTTCCAACAGCAAGTGCAGTTGTCGGTGATATATTTGAGGTAGTCCGTAACATGAAAGCAGACTGCTGTGGACGTGTGGGCTGCACCTGCTATAAGACACTTCCCGTAAAAGCCATGGCAGATACCCACAACCGTTATTTCCTCCGTCTGCAGGTTGAGGACCGCTGTGGTGTGCTTGCGGAGATCCTGGAGCATTTTGCAAAATATCAGGCAAGTGTTGCACAGATCATGCAGAAAGAGAGCAAGAGACCGGATACAGCAGAGGTTGTTGTGATCACCAAGCTGGTAAGTGAGGGCGCTTTCTTTAAGGTTAAGGAAGAACTGGAGAACAGTGCATCTGTAAGAAAGATCTCTTCCATGATCCGTGTATATGAGAAATAAAAAAAGCGTTGCAAAATTCCTGGATTTTGGTACTATATAAAATGGAAAACAAAAGAATCCCGGATGGCGCAGGAAGTTTCCATATCGTCGGAAATCTGTGCCGGATGGAACTTCGATCAAAGATAAGAAGGGGAAAATTATGAGTAAAAAACCAACAGTTTTAATGATCCTTGATGGATACGGACTCAATGACAGACATGACGGAAATGCTGTATATGAGGCGAAGACACCGGTTATGGACGGACTTATGAAAGATTATCCGTTTGTAAAAGGCAATGCCAGCGGTCTTGCTGTAGGTCTTCCGGATGGACAGATGGGTAACTCAGAGGTTGGCCATATGAACATGGGCGCAGGCCGTATCGTATACCAGGAGCTTACAAGAATCACAAAAGAGATCCAGGACGGAGATTTCTTCAAGAACGAGGCACTTCTCGCTGCTATGAAGAACGCAAAAGAGAACGATTCTGCAATCCATTTCATGGGACTTCTTTCTGACGGTGGTGTACACAGCCACAATACCCATCTCTATGGACTTCTTGAGATGGCCAAGAGAGAAGGACTTAAGAAAGTTTACGTACACTGCTTCCTGGACGGACGTGACACACCGCCTGCATCCGGTAAAGAGTTTGTAGAGCAGCTGGAAGCCAAGATGAAAGAGATCGGCGTTGGTGAGATCGGTGTGATTTCCGGACGTTACTATGCAATGGACCGTGATAACCGCTGGGATCGTGTAGAGCTTGCATACAAAGCTCTTACACAGGGCGAAGGAGTAAAGGGAACAGATGCTGCGGCAGCAGTTCAGGCTTCCTATGATGATGGCAAGACCGATGAGTTCGTACTTCCGACAGTGATCGAGAAAGACGGCAAACCGGTTGCAACCATTTCTGATAAGGATTCCGTTGTATTCTTCAACTTCCGTCCGGACCGTGCAAGAGAGATCACAAGAGCTTTCTGCGATGATGATTTCAAAGGCTTTGAGAGAGTGAAGAGACTGGATACTACATTCGTATGCTTCACAGAGTATGATGATACGATCCAGAACAAACTGGTAGCATTCCACAAAGTTCTTCTTCACAATACATTCGGTGAATATCTTGCAGCTCACAATATGACACAGGCACGTATCGCTGAGACAGAGAAGTACGCACACGTTACTTTCTTCTTCAACGGTGGCGTTGAGGAGCCGAACAAGGGAGAGGACAGAATCCTTGTAAAATCCCCGAAGGTTCCGACCTATGACATGCAGCCGGAGATGAGCGCACCGGAAGTTTGCGAGAAACTTGTTGAGGCAATCAAATCTGATAAATATGATGTGATCATCATCAACTTCGCAAACCCGGATATGGTTGGCCACACAGGTGTCGAGGCAGCTGCGATCAAGGCTGTTGAGACTGTTGATGAGTGTGTAGGAAAGGCTGTAGAGGCAATCAAAGAGGTTGACGGACAGCTCTTTATCTGCGCTGACCACGGTAATGCAGAACAGCTTATAAATTATGAGACCGGTGAGCCATGGACTGCTCATACAACCAATCCGGTTCCGTTTATCCTGGTAAATGCAGATCCGAAATACACACTTCGTGAGAACGGATGCCTTGCAGACATCGTTCCGACACTGATCCAGCTTATGGGCATGGAGCAGCCGAAGGAAATGACAGGAGAGTCTCTTCTTGTTGAGAAATAAATAAGATATATGGAATCCCTGCAGATTTTCAAAGATCTGCGGGGATTTTTTTCGTCGGATTGTTCCTATTTTCACACATGGAAAAATTTTTCAAAATCATCTTGTAAAATCATTCCATTTCAACTATAATCCCTCTGATACATAAAGATAGGTAAGTTTTGAGTAAGTATAAAGTTATAAAAAGAATAACAAAAAGCAGCACAAAGTTTATAATTGAATGAATTAAGCAGGGGGAAAAGTATTTCATGAAAACAGACATGACACAGGGGAAGCCGGTAAAAGTGCTCCTGGGATTTACGATCCCGGTATTTATCGGTAATGTATTTCAGCAGTTCTACAATATGGTAGATGCGGTAGTTGTAGGAAAATTTGTAGGAACAAAGGCACTGGCGGCAGTCGGCTCAACGGGAACGATCATCTTTCTGATCATAGGTTTCCTTCTGGGACTGACAGCCGGATTTACCGTACTGACTGCGCAGAAATATGGTGCGGGAAAAATGGATGAGATGCGCCAGACCGTAGGAAACGCACTGATCCTGACCGCTGTGATTTCCGCAGTTATGACAGCCATCAGCATGACAGGCATGCATGCACTTCTGAAATTCATGCATACACCGGATGATATTTTTAAGGACGCATATGCCTACGTTATGATTATCTGCGGAGGTATTTTTGCCCAGGCATTATATAATATCCTGGCCAGCATCCTACGTGCACTGGGAAACAGTAAAGTGCCACTGTATTTTCTGATCTTATCTGCAATGCTGAATATTGTGCTGGATCTCGTATTTATCATCGTGTTTAAGCTGGGAACGCCCGGAGCAGCCTGGGCTACCATTATTTCCCAGGGCGTATCCGGAGTTCTGTGCCTTATATATATCTGGAAGTTTGTGCCGGAACTTCGTATGAAAAAAGAAGACTGGTATTTCAGACGCGGTCTTGCGTTTAAGCAGATCGGTGTGGGGATTCCCATGGGACTTCAGTATTCCATTACAGCGATCGGAACCATGATGGTACAGTCTGCCTTAAATATGCTGGGGTCTTATGCTGTGGCGGCGTTTACCGCGGGAAGCAAGATCGAGCAGATTTTTACCCAGGCATTTGTGGCACAGGGAACTGCCAGCGCTACCTACAACGCACAGAACATCGGAGCCGGAAAACTTGAAAGAGTGCGCGAAGGATTCCGGGCTTCTCATTTTATAGGAATTATATATTCGGTTGTTGTAGGAAGTTTTCTGTTCTTTGCGGGAAAATATTTCGCATATCTGTTTATCTCGGATAATATTGAAGAAGTGCTTCCCATGGTAGCAATCTATGTAAAATGTGTGGCACTGTTCTTTATTCCGCTGTATTTTGTCAATGTGTTGCGAAATGGAATTCAGGGAATGGGATACGGTCTTCTTCCTATGATGGCAGGTGTGGCAGAACTTGCGGGAAGAGGAATCACCGCTACCATTGCAGCAGGAAAAAGCAGCTATGTTGGTACCTGCCTGGCAAGTCCGGTGGCATGGGTTTTTGCATCGGTGCTTTTATGGGGCATGTATTTTTATGTTATGAAAGATATGTCCCGGAAATTGTACGGTACAAATAAGTTATAAAAAAACCGTGAAATGAGATGCAATTTCCAGAAAGTATGATATAATGAAAAAGCTGGTAACTGATCCGTGCACATCAGTGCGGATTAGCCCGGAAAGTATCAATGGAAAGGTGTCTTTTCGAAAGACACATAAACATAGAGGTGAAATATAAATATGAGCAACGAGGAGAAGAAAGACATCGAAGATAAGATCAATGACGCCATGGCGAAGATTGTCAGTGATACAGTCGGAGATGTCCAGCCTGAGAAAAAATCAGATCCATCCGCTTCTCACGTAACAGCAGAGAACTCAAAATCTGCAGGACATTCGAAGTCAGCCAGACCATCTAATGTGTCGCATGCAAGATCTGCGAGACCATCCGGTGGATCAGGAACTTCAAGATCAGGACGGCCATCTGGCAATGGTACAGTCACTTCCAAGTCAGCGAGGCCGAAGAAGATCAGTTATGTGCCTATTGATGAATCTGAATTTGCCCCCATCGTTCTCCCCAAAAAGAAAAAGCATAAGGCTTTGAGGGTAACTGGAATGATCGCAGCGATGGTTCTGGTTGCTGCCGGGTGTGCGTACGCAGGAGTGTCTTATTACTACACGAATCATTTTTTTGAGGGGACAACAATCAATGGAATTAACAGTTCCAATAAAACTGCGTATGAGGTAGAACAGGAGATCGCCAGTAAGATGGCGGATTACAGCATTGAGATAAAGGCCAGAGATCAGGAAGCACAGACGATCACCGGTTCGGATATCGACTATCGCTATATATCAAGTGGAGAGATATTGAATCTTCTGAAAGAGCAGAAACCTTATGAATGGGTGAAAGGTTTTTTTGAAAAAACAACCTATACAGCGAAAGAGGAGACAGCTTTTGACAAGACCAAGCTGGAGAATGAGGTGAAGTCGCTGAACTGTGCACAGAAGGAGAATCAGGTAGCTCCGGAAAATGCATACGTAAGTTTTAATAATTCTGAGTTCACTATTGTGCCGGAGACAGCAGGAAGTGAGCTGAAGGTAAAAGAAGCTTATCAGATGATCAGTGAGGCCATCAGCAGTGATGACGCGGAAGTAGATCTGGGAAGCAATCCGGATGCTTATGTCACAGCCGATATCACAAGTGACAGTGCTGATCTTCAGGCAACTGTAGATGCATACAACAATTTTGCGAAAGCAAGTATCACGTATACATTTGGGGATGAGACAGTAACTCTTGACGGAAATACGATCAAAGACTGGCTGCAGTTTGACGAGAAGGGACAGCTGATCCAGGATGATGCGTCTTTTAAACAGCATATTGTTGATTATGTAGCACAGCTTGCGGCAGCACATGACACAGTTAGCACAGAGCGGCAGTTCCAGACTACAAGTGGAAGAACAGTATCTGTATATGGATCTGCATATGGCTGGAAGATCGATCAGGACGGAGAGGTAGCACAGCTTACCCAGGAGATACAGTCCGGAACGCAGACGACCAGAGAGCCGGTTTATTCCATGAGAGCCAATTCCTATGGCGTCAATGATCTGGGTAATACTTACATTGAGGTGGATCTGACTGAGCAGTATATGTGGTATTATCAGGATGGAAATGTAATATTTGAGTCGGATATCGTATCCGGACTCGCAAGTGATCCGGAGAGAAAAACGCCTCCTGGAATTTTCACCCTGTATTACAAGAAGAGCCCGGATGTACTCCGTGGTACCAAGAAAGCAGATGGAACATATTCTTATGAACAGCCGGTAACTTACTGGATGCCGTTTAACGGAGGAATTGGATTCCATGATGCGGACTGGCAGCCATACTTTGGTGGTGACCGGTATCTCACAGGAGGTTCCCACGGCTGTATCAATATGCCGCCGGATAAGGCAGGAGAGCTTTACAATATTATTCAGTACAATGTTCCGATTATCTGTTTTTATTGATCGGATCTATAGCAATAACAAACAGGAGCCAGCCGGTGATCCGGTGCGGGGCTCCTGTTATTTATAAGGAGGAAAATAATTATGTTTGATCAGACATTCAGTTATGTACTGGCAATTGCGGCGCTGGTAATAGGCGTTATGCTTCTTACAGGTCATGGATCTGTGTTTATGAAAGGTGGGAATACTCAGGCCAGAGCACAGAAATATGATGAGAAAAAAATGGAAAAGTTTTCCGGAATCTGCCTGATTCTTATTGGAATTGCCACCGGGGTCGATGCTTTTACCGAAAGCATGGCAGCAAAGATTGCATATGTGGTTATCTTATTTATGATCCTCGCAGTTTTTCTGTTTCTTCTCAGAACAAAATGTCTGAAAAAATAATATAGGGCCGATTTCTGTGATCCATAAAAAACCTCTCTGTGGATATCCGGAAACGATTCTTATCGTTTCCGGATTCGCAGAGAGGTTTTTATTTTGAGTAATCCTGTAAAGGTCTGACAGCATTGTGGGAAGCGGTAGATCACATCCGGACAAGTTCCTTTTGATGCATTAATTCCCGGAACTACTATCGTTTAATTTTGTACGGCTGGTATGACGGAATGTCATTGTAAAGACAATGCCCTTTACAATGGAAGTAAGGGAAAGCGCCCACCAGATACCGTCAAGTCCCATTCCCACGTGAGTCAGCAGCATGGCAAGCGGAATTCTGGAACCGGTCAGGATAATGCTGATGATACTGCAGAGTTTGGTCATTCCAAGACCGGACAGAGCACCGATGGTCATCAGCTCAATGGCCATAAACGCCTCGCTGAAACCAATGATGATCAGGTAATTTACGGAAATTCCAAGTGACTCCGGATCATGGAAAAACAGACCGGAGATCGGCCGTGGGAACAGTACAAAAGATGCGGTTATGATAAGTCCCCAGATTGCCAGGATGCCAAAGGAAATACGGTATCCATGGCGGATCCGGTCATATTTTTTTGCACCGAAATTCTGTGCGGTAAAGGCATTTAAGGCAGAGGCAAAACCGTCTGCGGTGTTCCAGGAAACAGATTCGATCTGTCCGCCCACACGCTGAACAGCGATGGCAGCAGCACCGAAGGCGGAAACCATTCTGGTCAGTACCATGGAGATCATGCAGTAGATCATGCTCTGGATAGCTGTTGGCAGACCAATGCGGAGGATATTTTTATAAAATTTTCCCGGAAAACGTGAGAAAAGATGAAGCCCACGAAGTACATTGGGTTCCAGCCTGGACGTAAAAATACGGAAAACCAACACTGAAAAAACCAGGATCTGAGCAGTTACTGTGGCAATGGCAGCCCCCACAGTCTCAAGCCGTGGAAACGGTCCCACGCCAAGAATCAGGAGTGGATCCAGGATCATATTTCCTACAAGTCCCAGAAGATTGGCCATCAGTGGTGACCTGGAATCTCCCTGAGCTGTGAAAAGTCCGGTGAGGGTCAGGTTCAGGAAGGAAAAAATGATCAGTCCGCAGGTGATCAGCATATAAGATCTGGCAGAAGCATAGGCATCAGGGTCTGCCAGATTAAAAAATCCGATCAGCGGATCGAGAAAAACGATGCTTGCCACAGCAAATAAGAGGCCGAACAGAATGGTCATCTGCAAGGCACTGGCTGCGTAGAAACCGGCTTCTTTATAATCTTTCCTGCCGCAGGCCTGGGCAGTGTTTACCTGTCCGCCCATTCGGGGAAGGGCGACCAGTCCCTGGGAAAGCCACACATACATGCCACCTACCCCTACGCCGGCAACTGCTTTGGATCCCAGAAGCCCGATCCAGGCCATGTCCGTGATATTATAGGCAGTTCCCAGAAAGGAAGAGGCCATGATAGGAAGGGCCAGTTCCGCAAGAGTTTTCAGGATTGGACCGGAAGTAAGGTCTATGGATTTTGATCTTTTCATACTCATCTGCATATCTCCGTAAGGTCAAAAGGCCTGGTGATCCGGTAATCCGGTTTATCCACCTGACCGAAACCGTATTCAGCAAAGATAAAAGGAACTCCTGCTTTCCGGCAGGCATTAAAGTCTCCTATAGTAT
The DNA here is from genome assembly GCF_013317245.1 of Blautia sp. MSK.20.85. Taxonomy (NCBI): domain Bacteria; kingdom Bacillati; phylum Bacillota; class Clostridia; order Lachnospirales; family Lachnospiraceae; genus Blautia; species Blautia sp. MSK.20.85. The sequence goes on along the minus strand of NZ_JAAIUN010000008.1, from coordinate 100,314 downwards.
CACCGATATAAACCGGATCGGAAAGATTATTATCCTCGCGGATCTTCATGATATTTTCCGCTTTGGCCATGCCGGTGTCACCGGGACAGAGATGGCCCTTGAAATAGTGGCCAAAGCCTGTGGATTTCAGGAACACTTCAATATATCCGGCCTGGCAGTTACTGACGATAAAAAGAGGAAAACGGCTGGAAAGGATCTTCAGTGTTTCCTCAAGATCCGGATACAGCGGAGCACATTTGCGAAGCAGTGCCTCGTGCTCTGCCTGGCAGCAGCCGTCAATGATCCGAAGCTGTTCCGCTTCCGAAAGCTCCGGAAAAAGAGCTCTGGCAATATCCGGTAAAAGCTGACCAAAAAGCCCCATCAGTCGCGCAGAACTTACATCAGTATCCATGTGTTCCGTATGGATAAGGTAATTGCTCCATGCCTCAGCCACGATCCCTGTGGAATCCCAGAGCGTACCGTCAACATCAAAAATAATACTGTCCATCAGAAAAACCTCCCAAAATATCTGTAATATGTAAAAAAGCAACTCTTTGTACTGGACATAGTACAAAACAATTCTATATGAGAAAAGAAAAAAAAGCAACTGCGCTTTTGAAGATTTTATGTTATAGTAAAAGATATGAGGGAAAAAATATGAACTATAAAAATACGATCAGAGGTATTTTCAAAGACAGGCCAAACCGGTTTATCGCCCATGTACAGATCGGGGATCAGCTGGAGACGGTTCACGTAAAGAACACAGGCAGATGCAGAGAACTTCTTGTTCCGGAAACAGAAGTGATCCTGGAAAAGAGTGACAATCCTGCCAGGAAAACAAAATACGATCTGATCTGTGTAAACAAGGCGGGCCGTTGGATCAATATGGATTCCCAGGCTCCGAATAAAGCAGCAGAAGAGTGGGTGGCAGCCGGAAATCTTTTTCCGGAGAAAGTGACTGTCAGGCGGGAGAAGACATATGGAAACTCCCGTTTTGATCTGTATGTGGAATCTGAAGAGCGAAAGGCTTTTATTGAGGTAAAAGGCGTCACCCTGGAAGAAAATGATATCGTGCGTTTTCCGGACGCACCTACAGAGCGTGGGATCAAGCATCTCCACGAACTGATGAAAGCGGCATCTGACGGTTATGAGGCCTATCTTCTTCTGGTGATCCAGATGAAGGACGTACGGTATTTTGAACCGAACCGGGAGACACATCCGAAGTTCGGGGAAACACTTAAGGAGGCAGCAGATGCCGGTGTCTACATCCTGGCCTATGACTGCGCCATCACGGAAGATTCCATGAAGATCTGTGATCCGGTACCGGTGAAATTATAGAAAGGAAACAATATGACCGAAAACATTGCAGAACCCCTTCTGAAATGGTACGATAAAAACAAGAGGATCCTGCCCTGGCGTGATAAGGACAATGCCTATTACACCTGGGTATCGGAGATCATGCTCCAGCAGACCAGAGTGGAAGCTGTGAAACCTTATTTTGCACGGTTTATCCAGGAGCTTCCAGATGTGGCAGCACTTGCGGCGGCGCCGGAGGAGCGTATTGTCAAGCTGTGGGAGGGACTTGGCTATTACAGCCGTGTCCGCAACATGCAGAAAGCGGCCATTCAGGTCATGGAAGAATATGACGGCAGGATTCCTGAAGACTTTGAGACACTTCTCTCGTTAAAAGGAATAGGAAGATATACGGCAGGTGCCATTGCATCCATTGCCTACGGGAAGAAAGTCCCGGCAGTAGATGGAAATGTACTGCGGGTATATACAAGACTAACCGAAAACCATGAAGATATCATGAAACAGTCTGTGCGGAAAGCTGTAGAAAACGAGCTTACAGAGCGGATGCCCAAGGATCGGCCCGGAGATTTCAACCAGGCCATGATGGAACTGGGAGCTGTAGTCTGTGTTCCAAACGGAACGGCAAAATGCGAAGAATGTCCTCTAGGAGAATTCTGCCTTGCCAGAAAACACGGAACAGTAGAAGAACTTCCGGTAAAAGCACCGAAAAAAGCCCGCACCATAGAACAGCGCACCATCCTTGTAATCCAGGACGGTGCCAGCACAGCAATCCGGAAACGCCCGGATACAGGACTTTTGGCAGGCCTTTATGAGCTTCCCAATGTGGAAGGACACCTGACCAAAAAGGCAGCTCTCGCCCAGGTAAAAGATATGGGACTGGAACCCTTAAGGATCGAAGCACTGCCGGATGCGAAGCACATTTTTTCACATATTGAATGGAGGATGTGCGCTTACCGTATCGCGGTATCTTCTCTGGAAGAAGCACCTAGGGAAAAGTTCCTGTTTGCAGATAAGAGAGAATCTGCCGAGAAATATGCAATACCATCTGCGTTTCGCGCATACACCAGATACATGAAGGAGGAAAACACATGAAACTTTTGAGCGTAGCAATACCATGCTATAATTCAGAGGCTTATATGTCAAAATGCATCAATTCCCTGCTGATCGGAGGAGAGGAAGTAGAGATCATCATTGTAGATGATGGTTCCAGTGACCGTACTGCCGAGATTGCAGATGATTATGCCGAGAAATATCCAACCATCGTAAAAGCCATCCATCAGGAAAACGGCGGCCATGGACAGGCAGTGAACACAGGAATCAAAAACGCAACAGGACTTTATTTCAAAGTTGTGGACAGCGATGACTGGGTAAATCAGGATGCCTATTATGAGATCCTGAAGACACTTTACGATCTCACCCGCGGAGCCGAGACTGTGGATCTTCTTATCAGTAATTTCGTCTATGAGAAGCAGGGAGCTACCCGCAAAAAGGTCATGCAGTACAGACACTGTTTTCCAACAAACCAGATTTTCGGATGGGACGAAGTACGCCATATGAAAAAAGGCCAGTACCTTCTTATGCATTCCATGATCTACCGTACCAAACTTCTTCATGACTGTGGAATGGAACTTCCGAAGCATACGTTCTATGTAGATAATCTGTTTGCGTTTGAGCCGCTTCCCTATGTAAAAAATCTCTATTATCTGGATGTGAATTTCTACCGGTATTTTATTGGAAGAGATGATCAGTCCGTCAATGAGAAAGTAATGATCAAACGTATTGATCAGCAGATCCGTGTAAACAAGCTGATGGTGGATGCCTATCTGAAAGCAAATGTAAGCAACCGGAGACTCCGTGCGTATATGTTCAGCTATCTGGATATCATCACAACCGTTTCTTCAATCATGCTGGTAAGAGCTGCAACGCAGGAATGCCTGGATAAAAAACAGGAGCTGCAGGATTACATCAAAGATCAGAATATGGGACTGTACCGGAAACTTCGGAGAAGTCTTTTCGGAAGAGTGTCCAACCTTCCGGGAAGAGGTGGAAGAAAGATGTTTGTGGCAGCCTATAAGATCTGTCAGAAGTTTTATGGATTTAACTAGGACGCAAATAAAAAAGCCCCCAACGGGGCTTTTTTTGTTATAAATTTTGTTCCGGTTTCTTCTTGCTCATCTGTGCCATAGCACGCTGTTCCTCATAATCTTCCACTCTCTGTGGGTAGAACAGCAGATGTCCGAACAATGCCAGTGTGGTACCGAGACATACATCGATCACCGAATGCTGTTTGATAAACATGGTGGACAGGATGATCAGAATGGAAAGGATCAGAGATCCTCTCTGGATCCATTTCTTATCTTTCAGTGCCTGGCAGTGATGGATGGCAAAATAAACAGCCAGGGAATTAAATACATGGATACTTGGCAGGATGTTGGTCGGGGTATCTGTCCTGTAGATTTCTGCAATCAGCTGTGTAAAGATATTGTTTCTCGGGAATACCGCAGGGCGGAGATGCTGAATATTCGGATAGATGTAGGAAACAACAAGGAAAACCGTCATTCCCATCATCAGATTGAAGATCAGCTGGAAATATTCCCGTTTATTCTTATTGCGGAACAGGAAATACACAACTGTCAGTATCACATATGGAAACCATAAAAGGTACGGAATAATAAAAATCTCGCAGAACGGGATCATATCATCAAAAACAGTATGTACAACATGGTAGGCACGTACAGGCCGCTGTTCCAGATATCCAAACAGGATAAGATACACAACGAAATAGATCGCTATGATAAAACCGTGCCTGTATTTTTTTATCTTACTCAACATTTTGCCGCTCCTTTTCTTGATGTATGGCCAAAATGCCATGGGTGTCAGTCTTAAGCTTCTTTTTTGTCAAGTATCTACCTGCTACTATAACACAGGCATTATGATTTTTAAAGGTTTCTTTTCAATGGTCACAGAAAATTCGCGCTGGATTCCGCCGGATTCTCCGTCTTTATGCACAGGAAGAGGACGGTCACTTGTAATATGTACGTTTTTGCACTGCGAAATATGTACACCGCGAAGGTGTGTATGTTTTCCCCAGAGTGCACCTGGCAGGCAGAAAAGCATTTTCAGTTTGGAGATTCCTTCAATGACGATTACATCCAGAAGGCCGTCATCCGGACTGGCATCCGGGCAGAACTTAAAGCCGCCTCCTTCGTATTTCTGGTTCATTACAGCCACAAACCAGGTTTTCCCGAAGGTTTGTGGTTCGCTTCCGTCAAAGGTTACCGTAACCGAAGACGGGGTGAGGAAGAGAAACTGTTTCAGCGCCACCATAAGATAGATCAGTTTGCCCATATGGAGACGGTTGAGAAATTTTTTCCCCGGGGTGATCAGGACTTCCTGGCAGACTGCAGCATCGTAACCCATTCCCGCACTGATGCCGAACCGGTAAGAATGGCTGCCAAGATGGATCACAGGAACATCCATGGAAATCGTCCTTCTGTTCTCAAGGATGGAGTGAAGTGCTTCAAAAGGATCAAATGGCAGGCCCATGCTGCGGCAGAAATCATTGCCGGACCCAACCGGAATAAATCCAAAGATGACTGAAGACAGATCACGGATCCCGGTAAGTACTTCGTAAATTGTGCCATCACCGCCTACAGTTACCAGCGTTACCGGATCTTCCGGCGTTCCAGCGGCACTGATCTTTTCTGCCAGCACTGTGGCGTGTCCCACATATTCTGTGAGAAAATACTGATATGAAATCCCCTGACTTTCCATGATGCTGCGAAGCCGGTTCCAGACATTACGCCCCTCTCCGGATCTTGAATTGGGATTCACAATAAAAGAATACATAATAAAAACCTCCAAACAACTGTCAGCTTTATCATAACATTGACGTCCGGCTTTTACAAATTAAAATTTCTTAAGGATTTCTATATTTTACATAAACTTAACGTTTTTTCTATGTTGGATTTTACGAAGGCACTTTATACTTGCAACTGTCAGGTGAAAAATGAAGTTGGAGGAAAATTATGATATATCTGGTGGAAGATGACGAAAGTATCCGTGAACTTGTTGTATATACATTAAACAGTCAGGGCCTTGATGCACAGGGATTTGAACGGCCATCACTTTTCTGGAAGGCGATGGAAAAAGAACAGCCTTCTCTGGTACTTCTGGATATTATGCTTCCGGAAGAAGACGGACTGTCTATTTTAAAGAAAATCCGTATCCGTCCGGATGTCCGGAAACTTCCGGTGATCATGCTTACTGCAAAAGGCAGTGAATTTGATACAGTGGTAGGCCTGGACAGCGGTGCAGATGACTATATTCCGAAACCGTTCCGCATGATGGAACTGATCTCCAGGGTACGGGCCCTTCTTCGGAGATCAGAGGACAATGGCGCAGAGGAATACCGCATGGAAAATCTTTATGTGTGTCCGGGAAGACATGAGGTGACCGTTGACCAGGAACCAGTGAATCTGACACTGAAAGAATATGAGATGCTTTGTCTCCTTCTGAAAAACAGTGGAACGGTTCTCTCCAGAACTCAGCTTTTAAATCAGATCTGGGGATATGAATTTGACGGGGAAAGCAGAACCGTAGATGTACATATCCGTACCCTCCGCCAGAAACTTGGTTCAGCCGGTGATCTGGTGGAAACGGTTCGTGGGGTAGGTTATAAGATCAGCGGAAAATGCGCGTAATAAAAACAAAAAACACAAAAAAATAAAAGAGCATTTCGACGGAAAAAGGCTTTGGCCCTTTTCTGGACGAAGTGCTTTTTTCATGCTATAATAGGTGAACCCTGGAGCGTAATCGAGAAGGCTCCAAAGAGCATGAGGTGAAATAAAAAATATGAAATCATTAGTGATCGCAGAGAAACCGTCGGTTGCCAGAGACATTGCCAGAGTCCTCCACTGCAGCCAGAAAGGGAACGGAACCCTGGAAGGAAAAGACTATGTGGTGACCTGGGCACTGGGACATCTGGTAACCCTGGCAGATCCGGAAGAATACGATAAAAAATATACCAAATGGGAACTTTCCACTCTTCCCATGATGCCGGAGAAGATGAAACTGGTGGTGATCCGTCAGACATCCAAACAGTACAATGCAGTAAAAACCCAGCTTTACCGGAAGGATATCGGGGAGATCATCATTGCCACAGATGCCGGACGAGAGGGAGAACTGGTAGCCAGATGGATCCTTGCAAAGGCAGACTGTCATAAACCAATCAAACGTCTGTGGATCTCATCGGTAACGGACAAGGCGATCCGTGACGGTTTTGCCCACCTTAAGAATGGTCATGATTATGATAATCTTTACCGTGCGGCACAGGCAAGGGCAGAGGCAGACTGGTTGGTGGGAATGAACGGAACCAGAGCGCTGACCTGTAAATACAATGCACAGCTTTCCTGCGGACGTGTGCAGACACCGACCCTTGCCATGATCGCAAGAAGAGAGCAGGAGATCCGGGAATTTAAACCGGAAAGCTATTACGGAATTACTATTGAGGCAGGAAACGTGCGCTGGACCTGGCGTGACGGAAAGAGCGGAAGCCTCCGTACATTTAAGAAGGAACGTGCCCAGGAGATCCAGACAAAAGCCGGAAAAGGCAGCATTACCGTAACAAAAGTTTCCAGAAAGCCGAAGAAAACTTATGCACCGGGACTTTATGATCTGACAACTCTTCAGAGAGAGGCCAATCAGAAATACGGTTTTTCCGCAAAAGAGACGCTGAACATCATGCAGCGGCTCTATGAGAACCATAAGGTTCTTACTTATCCAAGGACCGATTCCAGATATATCGGAAAAGACGTAGTTCCTACTATTAAAGAACGTCTTCAGGCATGTGGAACAGGTCCTTACCGGAAACTTGCCGGTGTGCTTGCCAACAAACCAATCCAGGCCAATGCAAGTTTTGTGGATGATAAGAAAGTCAGTGACCATCATGCAATTATTCCGACAGAACAGTTTGTACAGCTGGATCATATGACAAATGAGGAACGGAAAATTTATGATATGGTAGTCCGCCGTTTCTTAAGTGTGCTGTATCCGCCGGCTGTATATGAGCAGGTGAGCATGGAAGGAACGGCAGCAGGAGAAACTTTCGCCGCAAGCGGACGAATCGTAAAAAGCGCCGGATGGAGAGAAGTCTATGAAGGTGGCTGTCAGGATGAGGAAGAAGAGGCGGCTGACAGGCTGAAAGACCAGAAGCTTCCGGCCCTTGCGGAAGGCCAGATTCTTACTGTGGAATCTGCATCCCTTACAAATGGACAGACAAAACCGCCTGCAAGATTTACAGAGGCCACACTTCTTGGCGCCATGGAGAATCCGGTCCACTTTATGGAAAGCCACGACAAAAAGGCGGCAAAAACTCTGGGCGAAACCGGCGGTCTTGGAACAGTAGCAACAAGAGCCGATATCATCGAGAAACTTTTTAACAGTTTTATGATGGAAAAAAGAGGCAATGAGATCTACATTACCTCCAAGGCAAAACAGCTCCTGGAACTGGTTCCGGAAGAACTGAAGAAGCCGGAACTTACCGCAGACTGGGAGATGAAACTCAGCGATATCGCAAACGGGAAACTCCGTCAGGATAAATTCCTCACAGGGATCCGTGAGTATGCCTGTGAGATCGTAGATGAGATCAAGAGCGGACAGGGAACGTTCCGCCATGACAATATGACAAACAAGAAATGCCCCAACTGTGGCAAACACCTTTTGGCAGTTAATGGAAAGAATGCGAAGATGCTGGTATGTGAGGACAGAGAATGCGGATACAGGGAGACGGTATCCAGAACAACCAACGCGCGCTGCCCGAAATGCCACAAGCGGATGGAGATGCTTCTGAAGGGAAAAGAAGAGACCTTTGTATGCCAGTGCGGATATAAAGAGAAGCTTTCAGCTTTCCAGGCAAGACGTGCCAAAGAAGGTGCAGGTGTCAATAAAAGGGATGTGCAGCGTTATCTTAAAAAACAGCAGAAAGAGGCCAACGAGCCGGTAAACAACGCATTTGCACAGGCATTATCAGGAATCAGACTGGATTAAATAAGTTGGCTGTCAGAAGCAGGTACCCGGAGATTTGGATATAGATGCGCCGGTCAGAAAGCAGGTATCTGGCAGAACAGGACAGCAGAAAGAGAGGAAACGGATATGGGATTACACGATGACAGAATGTCAGGAAATATTCAGGATATCGCAAGACTGATCACAAGGCTTCTTCTTAAAGGAGACATGCCACAGTATACACTTCCGGCAGCAGAGGCAGATTATACAGAAGCAGATCATCTTTTTAAGAAGGTTATCGGACTTGCTGATGAGGGAGATATCAACGGAGCGGAAAATGAGCTTCTTATGAATATGGAGGATGATGATCCAGATTATCTGGAACTTGCCCTTACGTTTTATCTGTATCTCAACGATATGGACGGAGATTACCTGGATGACCACGGTTACTCCAGAGAAGAGGTTCTGGACGGAGTGAAAAGCCTGGCAGAGGACTGGGGCGTTACCGGACTGGAGACTCTGGTCTGATGCGGCGGGAAGTTACGCTGGAGGAGATTTCCGACGGCCGTTTATACGAAGCAAATGACATGGTAAAGGCAGACTGCCAGGACTGCAAAGGCTGTTTTGACTGCTGTACGGGAATGGGAGATTCCGTTGTGTTGGACCCGCTGGATGTATGGCGGTTAAGCCAGGGCCTTCATTTAAGTGCGGACCAGCTTCTCACGGGAAAAATCGAACTTGGCGTTACAGACGGGAACATTTTGCCGCATCTTAAGATGGCGGGCGCAGAGGAACGATGCGTATTTCTGGATGGAAACGGGAGGTGCTCCATCCACAGCTTCCGTCCGGGTTTCTGCCGCCTGTTTCCGCTGGGAAGATATTATGAGGATGGTGGATTTAAGTACATCCTTCAGATCCACGAGTGCAAAAAGACCAGCCGCAGTAAGATCAAGGTCCGGAAATGGGTAGATACACCGGATTTCAAAAATTACGAAAAATTTGTCTGTGACTGGCATTATTTTCTTCTGGATGTACAGGAAGTTCTCTATGAGAGTGAGGACAGTGACCTGATCCGAAACCTGAATATGTATGTGGTAAACCAGTTCTATCGGAAACCTTATGATGGAAACCGGGATTTTTATGAGCAGTTTTACGAGAGACTTGCGGCGGGAAAAGAGCTCCTGAGCCTTGGTATGTGAAACAGACCAGGCAGCGAGGCAGGCTGAATTACCTGCCGGAAAGTCTCTTAAGCGGAGGAAAGAAAGGATTTTTTAACATATGAACTTAAATCAGCTCACATATTTTGTGACGCTTGCCCAGATCGAAAATTATACCAGGGCGGCCAAGCGGCTGGATATTACACAGCCAAGCCTCAGCCATGCCATCTCCAACCTGGAAAAAGAACTCCAGGTTCCACTTTTTGAGCGTCACGGAAGAAATGTGACCATGACCAAATACGGGGAAATGTTTCTGAAATATGTGCAGGATTCCTTACATATCCTGAATCTTGGTGTGGAGAGGATCCAGGAGGCGGCAAGGATTCCAGGCGGAAGCATTTCCATCGGATATATCCATACCCAGGGACGCAGATTTATTCCGGAACTTGTACGTGGGTTTCTTGATGAGCAGGAAGGGAAGAAGATTGATTTTCATTTCCAGAATGCAGCTACCGGGAACCTGATCCGGGGCCTGAAAGAAGAAAAGTTTGACATGATCTTCTGCTCCCGTGCGGAAGGGGAAAAAGAGATCAGTTTTGTACCGGTAGCGGAAGAAAAACTGGTGGCTGTTGTACCGGAAGATCATGCTCTTGCCGGAAAAAATACAGTGACCATAGAGGAACTGGGCCAGTATCCCCAGGTGACTTTTACCCCTACCAGTGGGCTGTATTTTGTGGTGCGTGAACTTTTTGAAAAAGAGGGGATCGTACCGGAAACCGCTTTTGAAGTGGAGGAGGATGGCGCCCTCGCGGGAATGGTGGCAGAAGGGTTCGGTGTGGGAATCGTGCCGGATGTGCCGGTGATCCATACTCTGCCTGTGAAGATCTTAAATATCGAGAATCTTCATTACCGCCGTTACATATACATGGGAATGTTGAAAAAACGGTACCCAAGTTCTCTTGTGGAGCAGTTTCGGGATTATATTTTCAAACATTACCGGATCTATGAAGTGATACAGTAGAATACCTGTGAAAAAATTGTATGAAAAAATCTCTGCTTTTGTAATAATAGGGCAGAGATTTTTTTAATCGAATCAAGGAAGTCCCCTGCTTCACTTGCGAAAAGCAATAAGCAGCGGGGGGAGTTGCTTGTATCAGGAGGAGTGATCCTCCTGATAAACTGCGAAGCAGTTATTCGGTGTAGAGCTGTGTAGCGAATGCGGATTGCGAATATCCGTTTGACTGTAGATTTCAATAGGATTTTGGTTATGAGGGCAGAGGAAGAAGTGTGATTCCGGGTGTCAGGGCTCATTCTTCGGTAAGATATGTGACAGGATTCCCTGAAAAAATCATAGAAAATATCTATGAATTACATGTGCAAATTCAATAAAAGTTTAGGTTGAGATAAAAATGACCAGTTGGTATAATAAGAACAGACACTTGGTTTAAAGTGATAAAGTGATGACGGAAATCCGTGATACAACGAACGAAGCAAAGGAGAAGTTATGAACCAGTTAGAAGTATTAAGAGAGAGCCTTGGACAGTGCGATGAGATCATCCTGGACGCACTGCTTATGAGAAACAGAATCGTAGAGGACATCATGGTATACAAGGAAGCCAACAATCTTCCGGTACTGCAGCCGGAGCAGGAGGCGAAGCAGAAAGGATGGCTGGAAGCCAGAATGGAAGGCAGACGCCATAAGAAAGAAGTTAATGATGTTTTCGCAAGCATCACACAGAACAGTAAGAGAATCCAGTCCAGAAATCTTTTCAACTACAATATTTTCCTGATCGGATTCATGGGCGCAGGGAAATCCACAATCTCTGATTATCTGAAGAACGCGCTGGCTATGGATGTTGTGGAGATGGATCAGTGTATCGTGGAGAGACAGGGAATGAGCATTTCCGATATCTTTGAGACTTACGGAGAAGAGTATTTCCGTGAGCTTGAGACAAACCTTCTCATTGAGATGCAGTCTCAGTCCAATGTTGTCGTATCCTGTGGCGGTGGTGTTCCCATGAGAGAGCGCAACGTTGTTGAAATGAAGAAAAACGGCCGTGTTGTACTCCTTACCGCAAAACCTGAGACGATCCTGGAGCGTGTAAAAGACAACCATGACCGTCCGCTGCTTGAGAACAACAAGACGGTTCCGTTCATCGCAGATCTGATGGAGAAACGTCGTGCGAAATACGAGGCAGCAGCCGACATCGTTATTGAGACCGATGGTAAGAGCGAGCTTGAGATCTGTGAGGAGATGATCCACAGACTTCGTGAGGCAGATGCGAATAAATAATTACTGATTACAGAAACAGAATATTCTTACATAATAAGAGGACAGCTGTCCAATAAACCGTACAGAAACAAGACGGGAATTGGACAGCTGTCTTTTTGGCTGTCAGGAGATCTCCTTTGGAAGGTCTCCCGAAGCTCTTAATTTGTTTTATAGAAAATCTCTTTTGATGTTTTCTCGATCACAAACTTCTTAAAGGCTTCCACAACCGGAGGATGGTATACATCTTTCAGCATGGCCATGTAGAAATTTCTCTGCCAGCTTGGAGAAACAAGGGGCAGGATCTTAAGATCCAAAGAATGAAGGATGGGGATATCCGGGGCAATGCAGATGCCGAAATCATTGGCAACAAATCCTGCGGCAACCTGGTCCTCATCGATCTCAAAGGCCACATCCGGGTACTGACCGATACTCTTAAACAGCTGGTCGATGATCTGGCGGAGCCCACTTCGTTTCTTAAAAATGATCTGTTTGTAAGGAAGGGTTTCCTCCAGATGGATCTCGGATTTCTCCGCAAGAGGATGGCCGGGCGGAACAATAACCACCAGGTCCTGTTTGGCAACCGGGATAAACTCGATCAGCGGTTCGTCATCAAATTTGGAACAGAAGCCGATATCATATTTCTTCTCTTTCAGCCCGGTAAGGATATCGCCGGTAAGAACCTTGTCACAGAACAGATTGAAATTGATCTGTTTTCCTTCGTTGGCGGTGAGAAAATTGCGGATGATCTTCGGCACAAAATCAACTCCAAGGGTCCTGAGAAAAGCCACATCAATTTGCCCTTCTCCTTTTCCTGCAAGCTGGAGGCCGTTTACAGAGGAATCCAGCCGGTTCAGGGTTTCTTCCACATCTCCCAGAAAAGTCTTGCCATATTTGGTGAGAGAAACATTCCGTCCGTTTTTTTCAAATAATTTCACTCCAAGTTCTTCCTCCAGGGAAGAGATCGCATGACTTAAACTGGGCTGTGTGATCGCCAGAACATCAGCAGCTTTCGTGTAATGTTCCAGATGCGCCAGTGTCACGAAATAACGAAGATGATACAGGTTCATTTTCGAAGCTCCTTTCGTAAGTTTAGCTGAATGTTTTATTCAGGCAGATTCCAGTGAAGTCGGATGATCAGAAGGAATTGCCGGTCTGACTGCTGTGACGGTGGCAGTACAGTGAAAATGTTTTTATATAGTATACCACGATATATTGATAAAATCTATGAATTCTCCTGGTACAATCAATTTGTTTTGTATTTAACGAAGTTATATAATGCTTATAGAAAAAAGATACAAAATAATTAAAAAAAACCTAAAAAAATTATTTATATTTTCAGGAGGAGTTATCATGTCAAAAGAATTTCCAATTACAATCAGTTCCTGGACACTTGGGGATCAGTGCAAATTTGAGGACCGTGTAAAAGCTGCCAAAGAAGCTGGCTATGAGGGAATCGGCCTGAGAGCGGAAACCTACGTAGATGCCCTGAATGAGGGACTTTTCGATAAGGATATCCTGGCAATCCTGGATAAATATGACATGAAGGTAACAGAGGTTGAGTATATCGTACAGTGGGCAGAGGAGCATCGTTCCTACGAGCAGAAATACAAAGAACAGCTCTGCTTCCATATGTGTGAATTATTTAACGTAAAACAGATCAACTGTGGACTGATGGAGAACTATTCTGTGGAGTATACAGCACAGAAACTTCGTGAGCTCTGTCAGAGAGCTGGCAAATACATCATCGGCGTTGAGCCAATGCCATACAGCGGAATCCCGGATGTAAAAAAAGGCTGGGCTGTTGTAAAAGCTGCTGACTGCGAGAATGCAAAACTGATCCTCGATACATGGCACTGGGTAAGAGCAAACCAGCCGATCGAACTTTCTGTACTTGAGGGAATCCCGGCAGATAAGATCGTATCCATCCAGATCAACGATGTATGGGAAAGACCATATGCGACAACTATCTTAAGAGATGAGTCCATGCATGACCGCCTTGCTCCTGGAACCGGAATCGGAACAACCGTACCGTTCGTGAAAATGATCCGTGAAAAAGGAATTAAACCAAACGCTATCGGCGTAGAGGTTATCAGCGATGCAAACCTTGAAAAAGGTATCGAGTATGCTGCAAAACATACATACGAGAACACAAAGAAGGTACTGGAAGAAGCCTGGCCAGAGGTACTTTAATCAGAAAGGAGAACCCACATGAAATTCAATGCGATGTTTCAGCCGATCGAGATCGGCCCTATGACCGTAAAAAACCGTTTCGTTGTTCCGCCAATGGGAAATAACTTTGCAAATACAGACGGAACTATGAGCGAGCAGTCCGCTGCATATTATAAGGAAAGAGCAAAAGGCGGATTTGGCCTGATCACTATCGAGGCTACCGTCGTTCACAAAGGCGCAAAGGGCGGCCCGCGTAAACCATGTCTCTATGATGATTCTACCATCGAGAGCTTCCGCAAAGTTATTGACGGATGCCATGCGGAAGGTGCAAAAGTTTCCATCCAGTTTCAGAATGCAGGTCCGGAAGGAAATGCAAAGAACGCAGGAGCACCGATCACAGCAGCAACCAGCATCCCGTCTGTATGTGGACGTGACATTCCGAAACAGCTTACAACAGAGGAAGTTTATGAGCTGATCAAAGGATATGGCGAGGCAGCAAGAAGAGCCATGGAAGCAGGTGCAGATGCTGTTGAGATCCATATGGCACACGGCTATCTGGTAAGCACATTCCTCTCTCCAAGAACAAACAAGAGAGTGGATGAGTTTGGCGGATGCTTTGAGAACCGCATGCGTTTCTCACGCCTGATCATTGAGGAGATCAAGAAAACAACACAGGGCAGGATTGCGATCCTTGCAAGAATCAACTGTGCAGATGAGGTTCCAGGCGGCCTTGACATCCATGACAGCGCGGCGATCGCAGCATACCTGGAAAGCTGCGGACTGGATGCCATTCACGTATCCCGTGCCGTTCATATCAAAGATGAATTTATGTGGGCACCGACGGTTATCCATGGTGGATTCTCCGCATCAGAGGTTGAGGAGATCAAACGTGCGGTAAACATTCCGGTGATCACAGTCGGACGTTATACAGAGCCACAGTTTGCAGAACTGATGGTAAAAGAAGGAAGAGCAGACCTTGTAGCATTTGGCCGTCAGAGCCTTGCAGATCCTGCTATGCCGAAAAAAGCACTGGAAGAGCGTCTGGAGGATATGACTCCATGTATCGCCTGTCTTCAGGGATGTGTTGCAAACATGTATGCAGGAAACCCGATTTGCTGTCTGACCAACCCGTTTCTTGGACATGAGGCAGAGCCAATTGCTAAGACAGAGAATCCGAAGAAAGTTATGGTGATCGGCGGTGGTGTTGCAGGACTTTGCGCTGCATTTATCGCAAAAGAGAAAGGACACGAAGTAACACTTTATGAAGCAGGAGATGTTCTCGGCGGAAACATGAGACTTGCGGCTTATCCACCAGGAAAAGGTGATATCACAAACATGATCCGCAGCTATATCCACCGCTGCCAGAAAGACGGCGTGAAGATCGTGATGAACTGTGAGGTAACTCCGGAGCTTATCAAAGAGGAGAAACCGGACAGTGTGATCATCGCAACGGGTTCCAAGACTCTGATCCTTCCTATCGAGGGAATCGACAATCCGGCCATCATCCACGGTTCTGATCTTCTGGACGGAAAGAGACCAGCAGGCAAAAAAGTTCTTGTTGTGGGCGGTGGAATGGTAGGATGTGAGACCGCTGCATTCCTGGGCGAGCAGGAGCATGATGTAACGGTGATCGAGTTCCGTGATACCGTAGGTGCAGACGTGATCCATGAGCACAGAGTCTATCTCATGAAAGATTTCGAGGACTACGGAATCAAAGAGATCACCGGAGCAAAGGTATGCAAATTCTATGAAGACGGTGTAGAGTACGAGACAGCTGACGGAGTACGTCATGAGACAAGAGGATATGATTCCGTTATCCTTTCCATGGGATTCCGCAATTACAATCCACTTGAAGAAAAGATCAAAGATCTTGTACCTGAGACACACGTGATCGGAGATGCCATCCGTGCAAGACGTGCACTGGATGCAACAAAAGAGGCTTATGAGGTAGCTTCCAGACTCTGATGGGATATCCGCCTGACAGCGTCAGGCACCGGATCATATCAATACACAAGAAAATAATTGTCCAATAAACAGGACAGAAGAAAAATAAAAGAAACATCCTGACAGGCACCGGAGAAAACATCCGGTGGCTGCAAGGAGAGAATGCAGGAGGAAAAAAGAAATGGAACAGAGAATTAAAGGAACAACTGGTTTACTCGCGCTGATCGGAAGTCCGGTAGGACACTCCGGATCACCGGCTATGTACAACTTCAGCTTCCAGTACCATAACCTGGACTATGCTTACATGGCATTCGATATCAAAGAGGATCAGGTTCCGGCAGCTCTTGATGCAATGCGCCTTTTCAAAATGAGAGGATGCAACGTAACCATGCCTTGCAAGAACAAAGTAGCTCAGTGTGTAGACGAGCTTTCACCGGCAGCAAAGATCATCGGCGCTGTAAACACCATTGTGAATGAGGATGGAAAACTTGTAGGACATATCACAGACGGTATCGGATTTGTCCGCAACTTAAAAGAGCACGGCGTTGACGTAAAAGGCAAAAAGATGGTAGTCTTAGGAGCAGGCGGAGCAGCTACAGCTCTTACTGTACAGTGTGCCCTTGACGGAGCAGCATCCATCGCGATCTTCAATCCGGATGACCCGTTCCTTGAAAGAGCAAAAGGAACAGCAGAGAAGCTTGCAAAAGAAGTACCGGACTGCAAAGTAAGCGTATACTGCCTGGACGATCAGGACAAACTGAGAGAAGAGATCGCAAACGCAGACATTCTTGCAAACGGAACACTTGCAGGAATGAAACCACACGATGACCTTACTCTGGTTGACAAATCCATGTTCCACAAAGATCTTGTCGTTGCTGACTGCGTATACAATCCTGCAGAGACAAGAATGGTAAAAGAGGCAAAAGAAGCAGGCGTAAAACTTGCAGTAGGCGGAAAAGGAATGCTTCTGTGGCAGGGCGCTGAGTCCTATAAACTGTACACAGGACTTGAGATGCCTACAGATGAGTACCAGAAATTCCAGGCTGAGAACGAAGGGAAATAAGGATCATGAGCCAGACAGGTAAGAAAAATTTGGTAATTACTTCTATCGCGCTGTATTTTACATATTTCATTCACGGAATCGGAGCTTCCATCATGGGCCAGTACAAGCCGGAGCTTGCGGCTCACTGGGGAGCAAAGGCTTTAAGTGACGGAACTATGGATGTCAGCATGGTAGTATCCGTAATCGCTGCACTGGGACTTGGAAGACTGATCTCCCTTCCGTTTTCCGGTCCCCTGTCCGACAAATTCGGACGCAGATTAAGTGGAATCATTGGTGTGATCTGCTATGCAGCATACTTTATGGGAATCGCATTTGCTCCGTCTATGGGCGTTGCCTATGCCTTTGCCATTGTAGGTGGTATCGCAAACTCTTTCCTGGATACCTGTGTAAGCCCTACATGCATGGAAATCTATGTAAACAATCCTTCTGTGGCGAACCTGTTTACAAAATTCTCCATGTGTATCAGTCAGTTCCTACTTCCGTTCCTCATCGGATTCGTAGCAGCGGCTAATATGTCCTACAGAACCATCTTTATCGTTGCAGGTGCTGCAATCTTCATCGATGGAATCCTGATCCTGTTCCTGCCATTCCCGGACAGAAATACAACAGGTGCAGAAAAGAAAGAGAAAACAAAGTTAAAGATCACTCCTGCGGCAATTGCAGCGATCCTCATTGGATTTACAAGTTCTTCCACATTCATGCTGTGGCTGAACTGTAACCAGGAGCTTGGAAAACTTTATAATTTAAGTGATCCTTCCAAGATCCAGTCCTTCTATGCAGTTGGAACTTTTGCAGCGATCCTGTGTTCCTCTGTATTTATCAAAAAAGGACTGAAAGAGATCAATATCCTGATCATCTATCCGCTGATTTCCTTTATCATGCTGGGACTGTGCTACTTTATCCAGAACCCGACTATCTGCCTCATCGGTGGATTTGTCATCGGTTTCGCAGGCGCAGGCGGTGTATTGCAGCTGGCAGTTTCCACAACCGCTGAATTCTTCCCGGAGAACAAGGGAACTGCAACATCCATGGTTATGATCGCATCCAGCGTTGCAAACTATACCATCCTGACACTGGCAGGTTACATTACAAAGACTGCCGGAACCAGCGCTCCGAGAATGATCCTGCTTCTTAACATGGCAGTGACATTCATTGGAATCCTTCTTGCACTGTTTGTCAAGATGAACCGTGGAAAAGAAGCCTGAGACAGGGTGGAAATAAGTGAATGATCAGTTACGGTTCGCAGGTCACGGAGTGAACCGTAACAATCATTGTATGGATTCGGACGAAGATGACGGAATCTGTACAAAATAAAGTTCCAATTCGGGAACAATTCCCGGATTGGACTTTGATGTTTCTGGAAATGTTTGTTAATTAACAAACTTCCAGAACAAAAGATACTATATATGTATTATCAAAAAAACTGACAAAGGAGAATCGTTATGGCGCGTGCAGCAAGACAGAGAAGAGAAAACGAACTGCCCTACATTCCGTTTGGGCCATTTCAGGTTCGTCTTCCCTTTATTCATTACAAACTTGAGTCCGTAGAATTTATCCAGGGCCTGATCCTTGGCGTTACGGCACTTGCAGCTGTCCCTTATCTGGAACAGTATCTGGGACTGCCTTATGAGCTGGCATGGAGCTGTGTCATCATAGAAACCATGCTGTATATGCTACACAGTTTACTTGGTGATCCGGTAGTTCCCGGATGGATCACGCCGACCCTTCCGCTGACTATCGTATTTCTGGAAGGCTTTCCCCTGGGAAAAGAGCGTATCCAGGCAATGATCGCCCTGCAGATGCTGGTTGGTCTTGTGTTCATATTTATGGGCGTTACCAAACTTGCGGATAAATTTGTCCATGCTGTACCGGATTCCGTCAAGGGTGGAATCCTTCTTGCAGCGCCGGTTACGGTTATGGCAGGTCAGCTGGGAGAGGGCGGCAATATGCACAAATATCCCTTGGCGATCGTCGCAGGTGTTGGCCTTCTGATCCTGATCAGTTTTTCGGATAAATACCAGGAGAAGAGAAAGAACAATAAATTTCTGGATCTTGTTGCCCGCTATGGAAACCTTTTCCCGTATCTAATCGCCATGGTAGTTGGCCTTCTTGTGGGGGAGCTGGACAAACCGGGATTAGAGATTGGAACTTTTATCAAGATCCCGCAGTTTAAAGAGATCATCTCACAGGTAAGTATTTTCGGTGTGGGAATCCCGCCGCTTTCCATGTTTATCAAAGCGCTTCCTCTGGCACTTGTATGCTATGTTATCGCATTTGGTGATTTTGTTACCACAGAAACCCTGGTTACTGAGGCACGTCAGTCCAGAGATGATGAGTACATTGATTTCAATTCCAGCCGTTCCAACCTGGTCAGCGGACTTCGAAATCTGATTCTTTCCATCATCGCACCGTTCCCGCCCCTTTCCGGTCCGTTATGGGTTGGCATGACCGTATCTGTCTCCATCCGTTACAAAGAAGGAAAGAAAGCCATGAAGTCTCTTCTTGGCGGTATGGCGTCCTTCCGTATTGCAACTTTCTTAAGTGTGCTGATCATTCCAGTTGTAAGTTTCTTCCGCCCGATCTTCGGAGTTGGTTCTTCCATCACTCTGATGTTCCAGGCCTTTGTCTGTGCAAGGATCGGTATGGATTACTGTAAGACAGACCGTGACAAGATGATCGCAGGTGTTATGGCTGCTGTCCTTGCAACCCAGGGAACTGCATGGGCATCTGCATGGGCTCTGGCTGTTGGTTTCGGACTGAATATCTTCCTTTCCAACTGGGACCCAAGGAAAAAATCACAGGAAAATGTCATTGAGGAAAAAACTGAGAAATAATAAGTAAAGCGATAAAAGAAAATAGGAACTGCACTGGATGGGTCAGCGCAGTTCCTATTTTTGTCATGAGATTTGTTTTTGTTACAAAATAGATTTGCTATTATGGGATTAAAGCGGATAAAATCATCCGCATTTGCTATTTGGTTAAATTTGTTACATTAATTGGGATTAAAATTTGGTCTATAATTCACGTTCTTTCTTAAACGAAGCCGTAGATCCTTTCAATGGGAGGTTACAGGATCACAGGCTTTTGTGGATAATGTCAAGAACCTGTTCAAGCTCGTTGACATTGATCTGCCCCGGTGCGGAAGCTTTGGTAGCGGCACCGAAGGTAAGGGCGGAACCAAAGGTTTCGCCAGTGAGACGGCTGACAACACCGGTTCCTGCCATGGACATGGTAATGATCGGGCGGTCGGCGAACTGCTCGGACATTTCCAGTGTTGCACTTAAAAGGGTAAGTACGTCCTGTTTGCTCTTAGGCATAACAGCCATCTTCGGGATATCTGCGCCATAATCCTGCATCATGCGGAGACGGCGCACGATCTCATCTTTCTCAGGAGTTGCATCAAAATCATGGTTGGAAGCGATGACTTTTACGCCATAGCTGTGAGCTTCCTGGATCATGCTTTTTACGATCTCTTCGCCTGTGAAGGCTTCTACATCAATGAAATCTACATAGCCGCTTTTTGCAACAGCCATGTTGAGGGCTTTGTAATCTTCGCTGGAGATTGCTTTTTCTCCGCCTTCCTTTGCAGTACGGAAGGTAAAGAGAATCGGAGTGTCCTTTAAAACGGTCTGGAGATCTTTTGCCACATCAAGAACTTTGTCTGTGTCAAAAACATTCTCGAACCAGTCCACACGCCATTCTACAACATCCACCGGGATTCTTTCGAAGGTTCCTGCTTCAAGAAGGATATCCTCCTTTGTCTGTCCAACGATCGGGACACAGATCTTCGGTCTGCCCTCTCCGATTGTGATATTTCTTACCTGAACTGTTTTCATAATGGTCCTTTCCGATACGGATGGGATTTTATCAGTCATCGTATCTGATATTAAGAATCTCTTTCATATGCTCGATCGGCATCGGCTCGCCGGTCCACAGTTCAAATGCAGCGGAGCCCTGGAAAAGCATCATGCCAAGGCCGTTCATTGTCTTGCAGCCAACTTCCTTTGCCATGGAACGCATAGTGGTTTCAAGAGGGGAGTATGGTACGTCAACAACGATAAGCTCCGGACGGAAATAAGATTTATCCGGGACAACGGACTGGCCTTCCAGCGGTTTCATTCCAACGCCTGTGGCATTTACAAAAATATAACTGTCAGCCATTTCTTTTTTCAGCTGGTCAAGGTCGGAGAGATCATAGAGAACTGCGTGGCTGGATGTTCTTGTGTTGATCTTTTCAACAGTAGATACGGCACGGTCCCAGAACTCATCCTTACGGTTAAAGATCACGATCTCGCCTACACCGTCAAGTGCAGCCTGGATCTCAATAGCAGTAGCAGCACCGCCTGCGCCTACGATGGTCATTTTCTTTCCGATGGCGTCAATGTTGTTGTCTTTCAGTGCTGCCATAAATCCGATGCCATCTGTGATGTGGCCTGTAAGATGGCCGTGATCATTGACGATGGTGTTTACAGCACCGCACATTTCTGCTGCCGGTGAAAGCTCGTCAAGGTACTGGCCTACCAGAGTCTTGTTCGGCATGGAAACGTTGGAACCTCTCATTTTCAGAGTACGGATGGCTTTTACAGCATCCTCGATCTCATCTGCGCCAACTTCAAATGCAAGGTATGCATAGTCATAGCCAAGCTTTGCAAAAGCTTCGTTCTGCATGGCAGGAGAGCTGGAGTGACGGATCGGATAAGCCATAAGACCGATGAGCTCTGTGTGTCCTGTGATTCTTTCTGACATGGTAATAACTCCTCTCATTGGTAAAAATCTTGGGTAACTTTTTTAAAACCTCCCGCCACATCAGTCTGAAGAAGTTGCGGATGTTCTTCGGACGGCTGCAGCGGGAGGAAGACGTGGAAAATCTATAGACACTCCGTGGAGCGGACTTTATAACATATGAAAATGCCCGTCAGGAGGTTATAGCGATGATATTAAAGGTATCCTCTCTGCTCGAGAATGGTAAGGATGTTACGTCCTTCCTGGGTACCGTCAATGATTCTTCTTGCTCTCTGGCTGTCGCCGATGTTCATGATCTCAACATCCTCAGAAGAAAATTCTTCTGCAAGGCTCTGGTAAAGCTGTCCCTGGGCTCTCATTCCGAGACATACGAAACCGTATTCAAATGGAAGCTCATAAGGCTCGCCGTCACCTTTTACAAGGAAGGAAGAATCCTTAACCTCAAGGAGAGCAGTTTTTGTAAGCTGATGTACATTGTGTTTTTTCATCATGGCCTTTGTGTCGTTCTTGCTTACCGGATCAAGGTCACGTCCGATCTGATCCATCATCTCAACGATAGAGATGTCTGCATTTCTGTCTGCGAAGAATTCCACAACATCAAGACCTACAGCACCGCCGCCTACGACAACGACTTTTTTGCCTTCCAGATCCTTTGGAAAATCATTAATGTGGTTGATCATACCAAGAATAGAATAAATATTATAGTCCTCGTTGTCAATACGATCCTTCAGTCCTGCGATCGGAGGCAGAAGAGGAGCGGAACCGGTGGAACTTACGATGATATTCGGATGGAACTTGCGAATGTTCTCCGGTGTTCCTTCTGTATTTGTGAAGATATAAAGGTTCTCAAGCTGCTCTGCGCGGTGCATGAGATAGTGCGGGAAATCAGCCAGACGGTTCTTTGCAGGGATTTTTGAGATCAGAGATGCAAGTCCGCCAAGCTCGCTGCCTTTTTCCAGAAGGAAGGTGTTGCAGCCAACCTCTGCGGCTGTGCAGGCAGCTTCCAGTCCGGCAGTACCACCGCCGATAACAACCACGTTGCAGTTTTTGTTTACATGCAGTTTCTTATATACATCGCCCTCAAGAACAGACGGGTTTACGGTACAGCGGATCGGACGGTTTACACCGATACGGTTTCCGGCGCATCCAATGTTACAGGAGATACATTTGCGGAGATCGCACTCATGCCCTGTGGCAACTTTGTTTACCCATGCAGGATCAGCGATAAGGCCGCGTCCCATACCGATAAGATCTGCGTCGCCGTCAGCGAGGATTCTCTCGGCAACTTTCGGGTCACGGATGTTACCCATGGAAATACACGGTTTGTTGAATTTTTCTTTTACAGCTTTTGCCATGTAGGAACGCCATCCATCCGGAAGATAGTTTGCGTCGATCTGGTACTGGATGGAACCGTTGAGACCGCAGGAAACGTCGAAGATATCAACTTCTTCCTGAAGGTAATCCAGATATTCCAGAGTATCATCAAGTGTGTTTCCACCTTCCATCAGCTCATCTGCACTGAGACGGAGCATGATCGGAAAGAATGGTCCGACCTGTTTTCTTACCTCGTCGATGACCATGCGGCAGAAACGGGTACGGTTCTCAACAGATCCGCCGAACTCGTCGGTACGCTTGTTTGTGATCGGGGAAAGGAACTGGCTGATCAGGTAGGAATGTCCTGCGTGGATCTCTACTGCGTCAAAACCGGCTGTCTGTGCACGTTTTGCAGCCTCGCCGTATTTCTTTACAATGTGAAGGATCTCTTCTCTGGAAAGAGGACGCGGGATCTCGCCGCCTTCTTTTGACGGAACATCAGATGCGGAAACCGGCTGCATGTTGATCCTGGAAGAAATTGCGGAAGCTCCTGCATGGTTGATCTGGATCGCAATCTTTGTTCCATATCTGTGGATGTTCTCACAGAATTTGAAAAGACGTGGAAGATAGTTGTCATGATCGATACGAAGCTGGGTAGTACCGTTGGAACCTTGCGGGGAATCGATGCTTGCGTTCTCTACGATAATGAGGCCTGTGCCACCCTTTGCACGCTGCTCATAGTAGTTGATATGAAGAAAACTCATTTCGCCGTTCTGCTCACCGTAGTTGGTACCCATCGGCATCATAACAATACGGTTCTTAATAGTCATATTTTTAACGGTTAAAGGGGAAAAAATATGCGGATAATCATTCTTCATCTGGAAAAACCTCCCTGGTTATTTTTTAATAGAATCGTTTGTTTGTGTTAATTATATAACAAAAATATCTATAAAACTAATTCATAATACCAGTAATATAATAAAAATAATCTATAGATTTTTAGCGGATGGAAAGTGACTGGAAAATAGTGCAGGATTCCAGGGTTTACATACAGGACTTTAGCGTGTTATCATAACAAATAAAAAAGATACAGAATGCGGGGAGACGGGGCAGATATCCGTAATTTATATTTGCTGCTGCAGGTGGTTAAATATAAGATCGTATTACCGTGTACTGTATAAAGACAGGAGATAGAAAAATGGAATTCTGGGATATTTACGATGCAGATAAGAAACCGACGGGACGTACCATGAAACGGAATGACTGGTGTCTGAAAGATGGGGAATATCATCTGACAGTCCTTGGCGTGGTTGCAAGGCCGGATAAAACCTTTCTGATCACCAAACGTGTGATGACAAAAGCCTGGGCTCCGGGCTGGTGGGAAGTTTCCGGTGGCGCTGCCCAGGCAGGTGAGGGATCCAGGGAGGCAGTGCTCCGTGAGGTAAAAGAAGAGACAGGACTGGATGTAAGAGAGGCAGAGGGAGGATATCTTTTTACCTATAAAAGAGAGAATCCTGGTGAGGGAGATAATTATTTTGTGGATGTGTACCGTTTTGTGATGGATGTGCAGGATAAGGATCTGGAACTTCAGACTGAAGAAACAGACGGATATATGTTTGCAACTCTGGATCAGATCAGGGCGTTTGCGGCTGAGGGAAAATTCCTGCATTATGACAGCATTAAGAGGGCATTTGAGTTCTGAGAGAAGCTGAGTATGATGAACTTAAGCTGTGTCTGGGTCCTGCTGAAAGTTGCTTACTGTTTGTGTGAGAGCAAAACGATGATCGTGGCAATGGGAAATATAAGAATTTCTGACTGATTTTCTATACAGATATAAAACAAGTGTTGTTTTCTGTGGATTTTTATTTTTAAAAACGTTGTTTTCTGCCTTGTTTTAGAAGAATTGTATTGACATTAAAATGGATAAATAGTAAAATTTATCGTAGGGAAATTGTAAGCCGGATGAACAAAATCCGGCTTATCGAATATTAAATCGATTGAAAAAACTATGGTATTGATTTTGACAATGCCATATTACGAAATTTTTGAAAGCGAGGAATCATCATGGCAGATGAACATAAAGACCAGATCAGAATCGTACAGGAGACCGTAGCCGGTAAGGAGATCACATTTGCCCATATCATGGGTGGTCCGGCACCGATCATATATCAGAAGCTTGGACTGAATCCACAGGTGGACTATGGATCATCTGCGATCGGAATCATGAATATGACACCTTCCGAGTCTGCTGTGATCGCATCCGATATCGCAGTGAAGAGTGGTAATGTATATCTTGGTTTTGCAGACCGTTTTACAGGAACTCTGATCATAACGGGAGAGATTTCCGATGTGCAGACAGCAATGGAAGAAATCGTGGACTATTTCCGTGATACCCTGGGATATGTGGTTTGCAAGATCACCAAGAGATAAGGAAGTGCACCATGGAAGAAAGGATAACGAAGGAAGAACTGCTGGAGCGGCTGTTTCATGATGATTATGAGAACCTTAAGGGAAAAAGACTTCGACTGACCCGGGTGCGTGTACCTGGAAAAGAGCTTTCTTTTGCACATGTTTTTACACCAAGTGATAAATCTGTCTATGAGAATCTTGCGTTACATATCGGTGTTCATGAAGGCGAGGACCATAGAGGAGATGCGATCGGTATGGTCAGAGTCACACCCTGGGAGGCGATCGTAGTTGCGGCAGATGTTGCAGTGAAGGCAGCTCACGTGGAAGTAGGATTTATGGATCGTTTCTGTGGAACGCTGATTCTGACAGGCGGTTTTACGGAAGTGATGACAGCTGTGGAAGAAGTGGTGCGTTTTTTCCATGAGACATTGAAGTTTGATGTCTGTGAGATCCACAGAAGCTGAGGCAGGACGGGATAATAAATGAAAAAAATTTTTCTGATGGGTCGAAGTGAAGCCGGCAAGACATCCCTGACACAGGCACTTAAAGGGGAAGAACTTCATTATCATAAAACCCAGTATACCAACACAAATGAAGATACCATTGATTCACCGGGAGAATATGCGGAGTCCAAGCATTTCAGCGTGGGGCTAGCCTGTTTCTCTTTTGAGGCAGATGTGATCGCCATTGTACAGGCGGCTAATGAGCCATTTAACCTGTTCAGTGACGGAAGCAGGAATTTCCTTCTCCGCCCGCTGATCGGGATCATCACCAAGGTGGATTCTCCCCATGCAAATATCCCCATGGTCAGACAGTGGATGGAGAACATGGGCTGTGAGAGAATCTTCATGGTAAACAATAAAACAAGAGAAGGAATCAGTGAGCTGATGGATTACCTGAAAGATGATCTTCCGAAGCTTACACTGGAACAGGCGAAATTCAAGCAGAGTCTTGGACTGAATGAATGGGATCCCATGCCGGAGGGAGTGGAATATCCGGAATCGATACGGTAAGGTTGGGACATGACATTAACCGGATCAAGCAGTTATTCGGTTATGAGCAAGTAACGAATGCGGATGATTTTATCCGCTTGACTTACAGATAATTAAGAAATTAAATGCAGAACATGGCTGGATGGATGTTCTGCATTTTTTTGTAATAAGTCTCCACCAGCGGATGATTGTTTTTCACAATCCTGCAGGGGACTTCCCTGATTCGGTTAATTAATACATTGAATAACAAAAAGAGAATGCCTGATATAAGATTTTTTCTATAATGGGAAATTACAAAGAAAGAAGGTATATATATTATGAGAGAAGTAAAAGCAGTGACCATCACAAAAGAGGAATTCGCGCCATACGGAACATTTTATGACATGACTCATCCCGACGGATATCCACTTCAGGGCGAGATCCACAAATTCTATCCGGACCGCATTTCCGGAACAGCCATGGGCAGCATGGCATTTTCACCCATCGAAGTAAAAAAGGACGATCGGATCGTAAAATGTGCAGAGTATCACACAACCACCTGGGAAGGTATCGTAGCGCTGGACGACGATATGATCATCCACGTAGCCCCTGCATCCGCCGGAACCCCTGTCCCACAGCTCGCAAAAGCATTCCTCGTACCAAAAGGTTCCATGGTAAAGATCAACGCTGCAATCTGGCACTTATGCCCTCTGCCGGCAAACAATGAAGTACTCCACGCCATGATCATTTTGCCGGAATGCACTTATGCAAACGACTGTACAGTGGTGGAGTTTGAGGAGAAGGACTGGTTTAAGATCGTGACAGACTGAGGGAATTTTATGAGTGAAACTGAAGAAATCATGTCTGCATGCAGTCTCTGTCCAAGAGACTGTCATGTAGACAGAAATGCCGGTAAAAAAGGATTCTGCGGGGAAGATAAAACGGTTTATCTTGCGAGAGCGGCACTTCATATGTGGGAAGAACCTTGTATTTCCGGAAAGAAAGGATCCGGGGCAGTGTTTTTTTCCGGTTGCGGACTGAGGTGCTGCTTCTGTCAGAACCATGATATTGCCATTGGAAGCAGAGGATTGGCGGTAACGGTAGAGCGTTTAAGTGAAATTTTTCTGGAATTGCAAGAAAAAGGTGCCGCCAATATCAATCTGGTGACGGGAGCACATTATGTTCCACAGATTGTTCAGGCGCTGGATCAGGCCCGTATGGAAGGAATGGATCTTCCGGTTGTATATAATTCCAGCGGTTACGAAAAGACTGAAACACTGAAAATGCTGGAAGGGTATGTAGATATTTATCTTCCGGATATGAAGTATATGGAAACAGATCTGGCAGAAAAATATTCTCTTGCGGCAGACTATCCGGATATTGCAAAGGCAGCTGTTGCGGAAATGGTGAGACAGACAGGTCCATGTGAATTCGGAGCAGATGGTTATATCCGAAGGGGAACGATCGTCCGGCACCTGATCCTGCCGGGACATACCAGAAATTCAAGGGAAGTTCTGAACTACCTTCATGAAACTTATGGAGAAAATATTTATATCAGCATCATGAACCAGTATACACCAGTAAGAAAATTTGAAAAGTTTAAAGAGCTGAACAGAAAAGTAACAAAGCGGGAATATGAAAAAGTTCTGGATGCTGCGGTAGATATGGGAATTCAAAATGGATTTATCCAGGAGGGGGAAACTGCTTCCGAAAGTTTCATTCCGGAATTCGATTATGAAGGGGTGAAAAAAAATACCCCATAAATGGAAGGAGGCCGGTACTCTCGTACCGGCGCGTATGAAAAAGAAAAATATTATAGAAAGCTCATCACTTTCTATGGCTAATAATATACAGGAAAAATGTGAAGAAAGTGTGTCTAACATTTGAAATAAATGTGAAAAAATGCGATTTATGACGTAAACATGACAAAATATGCTTGCAGTGAAATGGATATGAGTAAAAAGTGAAAGAGATCCGCGAATGTCCGATCGAGGGCGGCGGGAAACAAAAACCGGAGAAATGGGAAAAACCCATGTTTCTCCGGTTATATTTTTTATCAGAATTTTTTCCAGGTTTCCCGGAGGAAAAGAATCAGAATCGGGAACAACTCCAGTCGGCCGGCCAGCATATCGAAAGAAAGGACCAGCTTGGACAGCGGAGAAAAGATCCCGAAGTTTCCGGTAGGACCGATCAGGGAAAGACCGGGACCCACATTGTTTAAAGTGGTGACTACGGCTGTGAAATTTGTTACAAGATCAAATTCATCAAAACTGATGATAAAGATAGATGCAGCCACGATCATCAGATAAACGATCATATAAATATTGGTGGCACGCATAACTTCGTGAGACACCGCTTTTCCGTCCATTTTGATCTTTTTTACTGCATTGGGATGCAGATAAAGATGCAGTTCCTTGCGGACGGATTTTGCAAGAAGCAGAAGACGGGAAATCTTGATTCCGCCGCCTGTACTGCCGGCACAGGCACCACAGAAGGTAAGCAGTACCAGGATCGTCCTGGATACCGCAGGCCACTGGTTAAAATCCGTAGTGGCATAACCGGTGGTGGTGATAATAGAACCAACCTGGAAAAATGCCTGCTGAAGTGCTTCCCACACATTGTCAAACAGATGCCGGACGTTGAAAGTGATCATCAGGGCAGAAGCGATGATCACAAAGAAATAGCAGCGGACCTCTTCAGATTTCAATGCCTGAGAAAACTTCCTGGTGAGAAGAAGAAAATAGACATTGAAGTTTACGCCAAACAGGATCATAAAGATAGTGATGACGATCTGAATATATAAGCTGTAACTTCCCATACTGTCGGATTTGATTCCGAACCCACCGGTTCCGGCAGTTCCAAATGCTGCACAGAGACTGTCGTAAAGAGGCATCCCCCCAAGAAGCAGGAGGATGATCAGTGCAACAGTGAGTGCAATGTAGATCTTGTACAGGATCTTGGCAGTTGACTGGACTTTTGGAAGAAGCTTTCCTACGGAAGGACCGGGGCTTTCTGCCTTCATAAGGTTCATATGATAGCCACCTGCAAGCGGAAGCAGTGTCAGGATAAATACCAGAACACCCATACCACCGATCCAGTGGGAAAAACATCTCCAGATATTGATGCTGTAAGGCATCTGTGATGGATCGGAGAGAATACTGGAACCGGTTGTAGTGAAACCGGAAACAATCTCAAAAAAAGCATCAATGGGATTCGGGATAGCCCCGCTGAGCACAAACGGCACAGCACCGACAATACTGAGGACGATCCAGCTTAAAGCAGTAGTCACAAGGCCTTCACGGGCGTAAAACGCTTTCTTGGACGGTTTGCGGCTGACCAGTGGAACACCGATCGCCAGGCATGCCAGAATTGTGATCACAAAGGCGATTCCGGCTTTTTCACGGTAGATAAGGGCAGTGATGCCGGGAACCAGCATACAGACAGCCTCCACGTTCATGATCCATCCCAGGATATAAACAATAATTGAATAATTCATTTTTCAGTACCTCTATTTTGCAAGTATGTCTGTGATGTCACGGAGGCCTTTGTGAGTGGTTACAATGATGACCGTGTCGCCTACCTGAATGGTATCCTGACCACGGGGAATGCGGATGCGGCCGTTGCGGTTCAGGCATCCCACCAGAAGGTTCTTCCGGAGATTCAGTTCTGCAAGAGGAATGTCCGTTACGGCAGATTCCTCGCGGATGGCAAATTCCAGTGCTTCTGCATTGCCATCCAGAATATGATAAAGCGTTTCCACATTGCTTCCGATACTGTTCTGGGTGGCACGGACATACTGCAGAATGTAGTCGGCGGTAATATTCTTCGGATAGATGACGCTTCCGATATCCAGAGAGTCAATGACATCATCGAATTCCAGACGGTTGACTTTGGCAACCAGCTTGGCATCGGAAATACTCTTTGCAAAGAGTGCAAGGAAAACATTCTCCTCATCCAGATTGGTCAGGGTGACAAAGGATTCAGATTCTGTCAGTCCCTCTTCAAGAAGGAGAGAACGATTTGTTCCGTCGCCATTGATGATAGTTGCGTCTGGAAGCAGTTCGCTTAAGTGTTCGCAGCGGTCTTTGTTCTGCTCGATAATCTTGACACCGATCTTCATATCAAGAAGTGCGTGTGCAAGATAGTAGGAAATGGTTCCACCACCTACAATGATACAGTTTTTGACCTGATTGGTCTTGAGACCGATCTTACGGAAAAATGCCGCTGCATTAAGCGGAGAGGCCAGAATGGAAACCATATCTCCGTCGTGTATAATGTGATCACCACCAGGAATGGATACATTGTCACGGCTTTCAATCGCGCAGACCAGAATATCACTTCGGAAAGCATCTGAGATCTGGGAAACGCTCATTCCGTCCAGCTTGAATTCCGGGAGAACTTTAAACTTGAGAAGTTCTACACGGCCACGAGCAAAGGTGTCAATCTTGATCGCAGATGGAAAACGGAGAAGCCGTGAAATTTCCTGGGCAGCGGCAAGCTCCGGGTTAATGATCATGGTAACACCAAGACGTTCTTTGATGAATCCGATTTCTTTTTCATAAATGGGGTTACGGACGCGGGCGATAGTCTGGCAGTGGTTGGCCTTCTGCGCGATCAGACAGCAGAGAAGGTTCAGCTCGTCAGAAGCGGTAACTGCGATCAGGATATCTGCAGTATCAACACCTGCCTCCATTAAAGTATTGATGCTGGCACCATTACCGACGATTCCCATAGCGTCGATATTTTCGCAGAGATCATTGATCTTGTCGGCAATAACGTCGACGAGGGTGATATCAATATCCTCTGCCTGAAGCTGCTCTGCAAGATTTCTACCGACTTTTCCGCAGCCTACAATAATTACCTGCATAATTTCCTCCTTCAATAGCCGGTCAGGGCTACAAATCATAAGTAAAAGCGCCCATCCGTGTAAAGATAGGCAAGGATATTATAGCATTGTATATCTGATTTTTAAACAGTAATATTTTCCTGTATTTATAGAAAAAAATGATGGAAAGATAGAGATTTGTGAAGGAAAGTGAACATTACTGTTTTCACAAGTTTAAAAAACTGTCATAAAATATAGCGTGATCATGAATGAAAGGATTTCGCTTATGGATCGATTTCAGATGAATCGTTCAGGGTGCCGGCCATATCAGTATACCTGTGGCATGAATGGCGGAATGGCAGCCAGGAACGATCGTTCATCTTCAGATATGGCAAATCACGGTAACCAGAACGGGAACTATTGCAACAGCATGAAGAAAAATATGCCGAAGGAAACCTGTGGATGCAAAATGCCGGGAACCGGAAACAGCGCTGACCAGGAGATGTATTCGCATCTTAAATATCTGGTTCCGGCAATGGCTTATGTGCCATGCCAGGAATTTGCGCCTACGTTTGAGCTGAAAAAAGCGCTTCAGGTTGGAACAATCTTTCCTGAGCTTTGCAAGCCGTTCTGCGGCAGGAGAGGAGGCCGTAGATGATGTCCGGAAACTGTACTTCAAAAAAAGAACTGTTACAGTCCATTGATCAGGTAAGTTTTGCTATTGATGATCTTCTTCTTTTCCTGGATACACATCCAGGGGAAAAACGGGCGCTGGAGTATTTCAGCGAACTTTCTGCCAGAAGAAATGAACTTCTGGAAAAATATGCAAAACTTTATGGTCCGTTGACCATCGATACCGGAAACGACAGCAATCTTAACTCCTGGCAGTGGATGGAACAGCCGTTTCCGTGGGAACAGGAAGGAGGGTGCAGATAGTTATGTGGAATTATGAAAAAAGACTCCAGTATCCTGTAAATATCAAAACGCCCAATGCAAAACTGGCACAGTTCATCTCTAGCCAATACGGCGGTCCCGATGGCGAAATAGGCGCTTCCATGAGGTATCTTTCCCAGAGATTTACTGCGCCGAACCGGATGGTCGCGGCGGTGCTGAATGATGTGGGAACGGAAGAATTAGCTCATTTGGAAATTGTATCCACCATTGTCCATCAGCTGACAAAGGATCTTTCCATGGAAGAAATCGAGAACAGCGGACTTGGGCCGTATTATATTGACCACACGGTGGGAATCTGGCCGCAGGCTGCAGGTGGAGTGCCCTTTAATGCCTGCGAATTCCAGAGTAAGGGTGATCCGATCACGGATCTGTTTGAAGATCTGGCAGCAGAACAGAAGGCACGCTCCACCTACGATAATATCCTCCGGGTGGTGAAAAATATCCCGGAGGTTGCAGATCCCATCCGTTTCCTTCGGGCAAGAGAGGTAGTCCATTTCCAGCGTTTCGGTGAAGCACTGAGATCCGTGCAGGAGCAGCTGGATGCCAAAAATTTCTATGCCTTTAACCCGAGCTTTGATGCTCCGTGCAAAGCCTCCTGTGAAGAGTGATGGATCAGAGAAAAAATCTGTCTGACAGGAATCATATCTGAAATAAAAAGAGCTGCACAGCCGGCAGGGATCCTGCGGCTGTGCAGCTTTGAATTTGTTTTTGGGAAAAAGATGTTTGTAACCTGCATTTCTTGTTATGCGTCTTTTTTATCGTCTTTATGCAGATTCTTCTGTGCTGTGGAAAGCATAAGCTTGATCCTGTTCAGCTGATTTACTTCGCTGGCACCTGGATCGTAGTCGATGGCAACAATGTTGGCTTCCGGATGCTCACGGCGAACTTCCTTGATGACACCTTTTCCTACGATGTGGTTCGGCAGGCATCCAAAAGGCTGGATGCAGACGATGTTCGGGACACCGCCGTGGATGAGTTCCATCATCTCTCCGGTCAGGAACCATCCTTCACCGGTCTGATTTCCGGCAGAAACGATGGGCGCAGCCATTTTTGCAAGATCACGGATATCTGCGGCTGGTGTAAAGTGGCGGCTCTGCTCCAGAGCCTCATTTGCTGTTTTTCTCAGCCAGTCGATGGCTCTGAGACCAAGATTTGCGATGGTTGCCTTGGATTTCTTGAATCCAAGCTTTTCAACCTTGAAATTCTGGTTGTAGAAGCAGTAGCAGATAAAGTCAATAAGATCCGGAACAACCGGTTCTGCCCCTTCTGCCTCCAGAAGATCTGCCAGGTGGTTGTTGGCAGCAGGCAGGAACTTGACAAGGATCTCACCTACGATACCAACGCGAGGCTTTTTCTCATCGGAGATCGGGATCGTATCAAAATCATGGACCATCTCACGGCACATTTTTTTGAAGGTACCATGGCTGACGCTGCTGCCTGTTACGAAGGCAATGACGCGCTGCTCCCAGATTTTGTGCTTGCGGTTTACGATACCCTTTTCCAGCTCGTAAGGACGCATGCGATATACGCATTTCATCAGGATATCACCGAATACGGCACCGTAAACGATACGCCTGATCAGCGGCAGTGTCAGCTTAAAGCCAGGGTTGCTTTCCAGTCCGCTTAAGTTGAGGGAGATAACCGGAATCTGTTCCATGCCGGCTTTTTTCAGAGCACGGCGGATGAATGCGATATAGTTGGAGGCACGGCAGCCGCCGCCTGTCTGAGACATGATGACCGCAGTTTTGTTCAGGTCATATTTGCCGGAAAGAAGAGCATCCATGATCTGTCCCACAACCATCAGGGACGGATAGCAGGCATCGTTGTTTACATATTTAAGGCCCACATCAACAGCATGCTTGTTGTCGTTGGGGAGGACTTCCAGGTTATAGCCGGATGCTTTAAAAGCAGCCTCAAAGATTCCGAAGTGGAATGGAGACATCTGCGGGCAGAGAATGGTGTACTCCTTACGCATCTGCTTGGTAAAGGATATCTTCTCAATGGAAGCCGGATTGATGTTCCTTTTTTTATTCTGTGCCTGTTTTGCACGGATGGCAGCGATCAGGGAACGGATACGGATCCTTGCCGCACCCAGGTTGTTGACCTCATCGATTTTCAGGCAGGTGTAGATCTTGTCACTTCCATCCAGGATCTCATAAACCTCATCGGTGGTAACGGCATCAAGTCCGCATCCGAAGGAATTCAGCTGGATCAGATCCAGATCCTCTCTTGTTTTTACAAAATTTGCGGCAGAGTAGAGACGGGAGTGATACATCCACTGGTCGTTGACACGGATGGGACGCTCCAGATGTCCAAGGTGTGCAACGGAGTCTTCGGTAAATACGGCGATTCCGTAGCTGTTGATCATATCCGGGATACCGTGGTGGATTTCCGGGTCAATATGGTATGGACGGCCTGCAAGAACGATTCCGCGGCGGCAGGTTTCTTTCAGGTACTGCAGGGTTTCCTCACCCTTTTTCTGGATATCCGTATGTACGGCTGCAAGTTCTTCCCAGGCTTTATGGGCGGCAGCTTTTACCTCGGCGGCAGGAATGTCCGGGAATTCTTCCACAAGGCGGTTTGTAAGGATCTCTTCGGAAGTAAATGCCAGGAACGGGTTGCGGAAAGTGATGGACGGATCGTTAAGTTCGTCCACATTGTTCTTGATGTTTTCCGCATAGGAAGTAACGATCGGGCAGTTGTAGTGGTTGACTGCATCCGGGAACTCGTTGCGCTCGTAAGGGATGCACGGATAGAAGATAAACTTCACACCGTTACGGATCAGCCATGTGACATGTCCGTGAGCAAGTTTTGCAGGATAGCATTCGGACTCACTTGGGATGGACTCGATACCCAGCTCATAGATCTTACGTGTGGAAGTCGGAGAAAGCACCACCTGGTATTTCAGTTCGGTAAAGAAAGTATACCAGAACGGGTAATTCTCAAACATGTTCAGAACACGAGGGATACCGACCTGTCCACGGGATGCCTTGTCTGCGGAAAGTGGCTCGTAGGAAAAAATTCTCTTATATTTATAGTCGAAAAGGTTCGGGATATGATCCTTGTTCTTTTCTTTTCCAAGTCCGCGCTCACAGCGGTTTCCACTGATATATTTGCGGCCGCCGGAGAATTTGTTGATGGTCAGACGGCAGTTGTTGGTACATCCGCGGCAGTTCGCCATGGAGGTGGTGTACTGCAGGCTGTTGATCTGATCAATGGAAAGCATGGAAGTTTTTTCACCCTCCTGATAGCGTTCCCTTGCGATCAGAGCGGCACCGAAGGCACCCATGATTCCGGCGATATCCGGGCGGATAGCCTGACAGTTGGCAATTTTCTCAAAACTGCGGAGAACCGCGTCATTGTAGAAGGTACCACCCTGTACAACGATGTGTTTTCCAAGCTCGGAAGCATCGGAAACCTTGATAACTTTGTAGAGGGCGTTTTTGATAACGGAGTAGGCAAGACCAGCGGAGATATCGGAAACTTCGGCGCCTTCTTTCTGTGCCTGCTTAACCTTGGAGTTCATAAATACAGTACAGCGTGTTCCAAGGTCAATAGGATGTTTTGCAAAAAGAGCTGCTTTTGCAAAGTCCTGTACGGTGTAGTTCAGGGATTTTGCGAAAGTCTCGATAAAGGAACCACAACCGGAGGAACATGCCTCGTTAAGCTGTACACTGTCTACCGTCTGGTTACGGATCTTGATGCATTTCATATCCTGACCGCCGATATCCAGGATGCAGTCTACTTCCGGATCAAAGAAAGCAGCTGCATAGTAATGGGAAACAGTCTCAACCTCACCTTCATCAAGAAGAAGAGCCGCTTTGATCAGGGCCTCGCCGTAACCGGTGGAGCAGGAAAAGGCAATCTCGGCGTCTTCCGGAAGAAGTTCATAGATCTCCTGGATGGAACCGATGGTGGTCTTCAGCGGATTTCCGTTATTATTGCTGTAGAATGAGTACAGAAGTGTTCCGTCTTCGCCTACCAGTGCAGTTTTGGTGGTGGTGGAACCGGCGTCGATTCCCAGGAAACATTTTCCCTTATATGTAGAAAGGTCGCCTGTTTTTACCTTGTAGGCGCTCTGGCGGTCATGGAAGGCCTGATAGTCCTCCTCTGTGGCAAAAAGCGGTTCCATACGTTCTACCTCAAAGTCCAGTTTGATGGTGGTACGCATGCGTTCCTTCAGTTCAACCAGAGATACGGTTACGTCCTGCTTCGCGTTGAGGGCGGAGCCGATGGCTGCGAACAGATGGGAATTGTCCGGCGCGATAATGTGTTCGTCATCCAGCTTCAGGGTGCGGATAAAAGCGGTCTTCAGTTCGGAAAGGAAGTGAAGCGGGCCGCCCAGGAATGCAACATGTCCGCGGATCGGTTTACCGCAGGCAAGACCGGAGATGGTCTGGTTGACAACTGCCTGGAAAATGGAAGCGGAAAGATCTTCCTTGGTTGCTCCGTCGTTGATCAGCGGCTGGATATCTGTCTTTGCGAAAACACCGCAGCGTGCCGCAATGGGATAAAGAGCCTTGTAATGTTTGGCGTATTCATTGAGGCCCGGTGCATCGGTCTGGAGAAGAGATGCCATCTGGTCAATGAAGGAACCGGTACCGCCGGCACAGATACCATTCATACGCTGCTCTACATTTCCGTTTTCGAAATAGATGATCTTGGCATCCTCGCCTCCAAGCTCGATAGCAACATCCGTCTTTGGTGCCAGCTTCTGCAGGGAAGTGGATACGGCGATAACCTCCTGTACAAAAGGTACTTCCAGATGATTGGCAAGTGTCAGTCCGCCGGAACCTGTAATGACCGGACAGAGTGTCAGTTCACCAAGCTGATCCTCAGCTTTCTGAAGAAGATCTGCAAGGGTTTCCTGGATATTTGCAAAATGTCTCTCATAGTCGGAGAAGACAAGTGTATCGTTTTCGTCTAAGATCGCAATCTTAACAGTGGTGGAACCAATGTCAATTCCAAGTGTGTGTTTCTTCATAAAAAATTGATTTCCTCCTCGTTGTATCTATACAGGGGTTGCCCGACTCTGACATTTCTGTCAGATGGGAGTTGTTTCTTCTTATTATAAAGGATTTTTAAGCGAATATCCTATATTATACGATATCGTTTAAAAAATGGCAATGTAAAAGTTTAACAATCAGTAGCAGGAAAGAAAAAAATGTGTTATGATATTGACTAAAAGTTCCGGATAGTGACTGTGCCAGGAGGCAGTTTGGGCTGCTTTTTAGGAAGAGAACCGGAACCAGATGACCCAAAATGTTTTTTAGAAGGGGAATGAAATGGCAGAATATAAACTGATTACAACAGAAGGAAGAGCGAAAAGAGGAGAATTCAAGACGGTTCACGGAACGATACAGACTCCTGTTTTCATGAATGTAGGAACAATTGCAGCAATTAAGGGTGCGGTTTCCACTGTGGATCTTCATGAGATCGGTACGCAGGTACAGTTATCCAATACCTATCATCTTCATGTGCGTCCTGGTGACAAGGTGGTAAAACAGCTTGGAGGTCTTCATGAATTTATGAACTGGGACAGACCGATCCTTACCGATTCCGGCGGATTCCAGGTGTTTTCGTTGGCGAAGCTTCGTAAGATCAAGGAAGAGGGCGTGTATTTTAACTCTCATATCGATGGTCATAAGATTTTTATGGGACCGGAGCAGAGCATGCAGATCCAGTCCAATCTGGCTTCTACCATTGCCATGGCCTTTGATGAATGCCCGAGCAGTGTGGCGGAGAGGGATTATGTGCAGAAATCTGTAGCGCGTACCACCCGCTGGCTTAAGAGATGTAAGGATGAGATGGCACGTCTGAACAGCCTTCCGGATACCATCAACAAGGATCAGCTTCTTTTTGGTATCAACCAGGGTGCTGTTTATGAGGATATCCGTATTGAGCATGCACAGGCGATCGCAGAGATGGATCTGGATGGTTATGCGGTTGGTGGCCTGGCAGTTGGTGAGAGCCATGAGGAGATGTACCGGATCCTGGATGAGGTAGTTCCGCATCTGCCGCAGAACAAGCCGACGTATCTGATGGGGGTTGGTACTCCGGCAAACATTCTGGAGGGTGTTGAGCGAGGTATTGATTTCTTTGACTGTGTATATCCGAGCCGCAACGGTCGTCATGGCCATGTGTATACCAACCATGGCAAGATGAATCTTTTTAATGCGAAATATGAACTGGATTCCAAACCGATCGATGAGGAATGCCAGTGTCCGACCTGCCGTCATTACAGCAGGGCATATATCCGTCATCTTCTGAAAGCGAAGGAGATGCTTGGTATGAGGCTTTGTGTGCTGCATAATCTTTATTTCTACAATCATATGATGGAAGAGATCCGGGATGCTCTGGATGCGGGGAATTTTGCGGCTTATAAGAAGATGCGTCTGGAAGGGTTTGAGGAAGGTAAGATTAACGGGAACCGGTAGTTTTTATTTATAAAATTTGCGTAAATTACTTTGATTTTATAAGAAAACGCTTGAAGGTTTTTTGGTTTTTGTGTATGATAGTACGAAGTGACATTTTTTATAGTGGCGGGAGCTGCTATAGGTCAGAAACGGCGGGTAACCGCATAAGAAGAATTGATTTTAGCAGGAGGAATTTGGAATGATCGCATCATCTACAGCAGCAGCTGGCGGACTTAGCGCGGGTCTTGGTATTGTCTGGATCGTAGTTCTGTTTGGAATTATGTATTTTATGATGATCCGTCCGCAGAAGAAGGAGCAGAAGAGAACTCAGACTATGTTGAACAGCATGGAGGTTGGTGACAGTGTTGTTACTACCAGTGGTTTTTATGGTGTTGTTATTGATATGACTGAGGAAGATGTTATTGTTGAGTTTGGTAATAATAAGAATTGCCGTATTCCTATGAGGAAGCAGGCGATTGCTGAGGTTGAGAAGGCTGATCAGGCTTCTGCTTGATGCTATTGGCAATAACGTGAATATGGGAAGGCACTGCGTTTTTTTGACGCGGTGTCTTTTTTTTGTGCGGAAGGGATGGTTGAAGGGACGCCGGGGAAGGGGATGCTGTCTGGTCTGCGGCTTCGTCGGGGGCTGGTTCTAGGGCGCCGGGATTCTGCTAAAACCGTTTTCCAAAAGTCCGAACTCGCGGCGTGACGCCGCTCAGACAGCGGACTTTTGAAAAACAACGCAGATTCCCGCCGCCCAAGTACCAGCTCCCCTCCTGCAGAAGCAGAGCCAGCCAGCATCCCCTTCCCCGGCTGACTTTCGGCAGCGTGAGGGTGATCAAGGGACGGCTGAGGCGCTGCGCTGTCAGCCTGAGGTTGGATGTGAGGTTGTGTTGTTAGATTGAGATTGGAGTGTGGCTGAGGCGCGGTGCTGTCAGCCTGAGGTTGGATGTGAGATTGTGTTGTTAGATTGAGATTGGAGT
Organism: Blautia sp. MSK.20.85; assembly: GCF_013317245.1. NCBI lineage: Bacteria > Bacillati > Bacillota > Clostridia > Lachnospirales > Lachnospiraceae > Blautia > Blautia sp. MSK.20.85. Next base: position 60,796 of record NZ_JAAIUN010000008.1, on the reverse strand, counting down.
GTGGCTGAGGCGCGGTGCTGTCAGCCTGAGGTTGGATGTGAGGTTGTGTTGTTAGATTGGGATTGGAATGTGGCTGAGGCGCGGTGCTGTCAGCTTTAATTTGGGATGTGACAAATGTAATATTGTATAGAAATAAGTGGATTTTTGATGTAATTCATGCAATAATGGTATTACTATCAGAAATGAGAGTGACGGTTACTGCAGAATATTATAAAATTACAAATAAGAATGAATTTTCAGAAAGGGGTCGGGTTTATGGGTCTTATCAGAGCGGCTGTTGGCGCAGCAGGGGGTACGATGGCGGATCAGTGGAAGGAGTTTTTTTACTGTGAGGCTATGGATAAAGAAGTGATGGTGGTGAAGGGTACGAAGCGTACATCATCCAGGTCTTCCAATAAGAGAGGCAGCGACAATATCATTACCAGCGGAAGTGGGATTGCAGTTGCAGATGGTCAGTGTATGATGATCGTGGAGCAGGGGAAAGTTGTGGATATCTGTGCAGATCCAGGTGAGTATACTTATGATGCTTCCACAGAGCCGAGTATTTTTGCGGGAAGTCTTGGGGAAGGTATCCGCAGGACTTTCCAGACCATCGGTAAGCGTTTTGTGTTCGGTGGTGATACGGGTAAGGATCAGAGGGTATATTATTTTAATACCAAGGAGCTTGTGGATAACAAATTTGGCACGGCTACTCCGATCCCGTTCCGTGTGGTAGATTCCAGGATCGGACTTGATATTGATGTTGCAGTGCGCTGTCATGGAGTATATTCCTATCGGATCGCGGACCCGCTTCTTTTTTATACCAATGTGTGTGGGAATGTAGAGCGGGAATACACGAGAGAGGAGCTGGATGGACAGCTGAAAACGGAGTTTGTCAGCGCACTGCAGCCGGCTTTTGGCCGTCTTTCTGAGATGGAGCTTCGTCCGAATCAGATCGTGACCCACAACACGGAGCTTGAGAATGCCATGAATGAGGTTCTTTCAGCGAAGTGGGCAGAGCTTCGGGGCTTAAAAGTCGTAAGTGTTGCGCTGGGCTCGGTTACACTTCCGGATGAGGACGCCGAGATGATTAAGCAGGCCCAGCGCACGGCTATGATGCGTGATCCTTCGATGGCTGCAGCCACACTGACTGGTGCTCAGGCGGATGCCATGAAGGCTGCGGCTTCCAATTCCGCCGGGGCTATGACTGGTTTTATGGGCATGGGGATGGCTGCCAGCGCAGGGGGCCTGAATGCTCAGCAGCTTTTTGAAATGGGACAGAAGCGTGAGGCACAGGCAGCGCAGAACAACGTACAGACTCAGCCAAAGATCCGGCCGGCAGCAGGCGGAGATTCCTGGACTTGCAGTTGTGGTGCGGTTTCTACGGGTAAGTTCTGTCCGGAGTGTGGGGCACCGCGTCCGGTGGAGGACAGCTGGACTTGTTCCTGCGGTACAGTGAATAAAGGGAAGTTTTGTACGAACTGTGGAGCGAAGAGGCCGGAGAAGAAGTTGAGGTATCGTTGCAGCAGGTGTGGATGGGAACCGGCTGATCCGGAGAATCCACCGAAGTTCTGCCCGGAGTGCGGGGATCCGTTCGGATCGGAGGATGCTGTATAAATCACAAAATGGAGAAGGTCAGGAGAAATTCACAGGATAACTCCTGCCGGTCGATGGATACAGAAGGATGAATTGAGGTGGATATATGGCGAAGATGCAGGAGTTTAAGTGCCCGTGCTGTGGTGGCTCCATAGAGTTTGACAGTTCTGCACAGAAGATGAAGTGTCCGTTCTGTGATACGGAGTTTGATGTTAAGACATTATCGGAGCATGCTAAGGCTGTAGAAGAAGAACAGCCGGAGGATATGAACTGGTCGGATGAGGCTGGCAGTGAGTGGCAGGATGGAGAGAGTGAGGGATTACGTACTTATACGTGTAAGTCCTGTGGCGGTGAGATCGTGGGTGATGCCAATACGGCAGCGACAGCCTGCCCGTTTTGCGGCAGCCCGGTGGTAATGACCGGACAGCTGTCCGGTGCACTGAAACCAGATTACGTGATTCCGTTTAAGCTGGATAAAAAGGCTGCAAAGGAGAAGCTGAAGAAGCATTTGTCAGGCAAGCGCCTTCTCCCGAAAGCGTTTAAGTCGGAGAATCATATCAGTGAGGTGAAGGGAATCTACGTTCCGTTCTGGCTTTATGATACGGATGCCAGTGCGGATATCCGCTATAAAGCTACGAAGACCCGTTTCTGGAGTGATAATGATTATGATTATACGGAAACCAGTTATTATGCAGTACACAGAAGTGGTTCTCTGGGATTTGATCATGTACCTGTGGATGGTTCGGCCAGTATGGAAAATGATCTGATGGAGTCCATAGAGCCTTTTGATTTTAAAGAGGCGGTGGATTTCCAGACTGCATATCTTGCGGGATATTTTGCGGATAAGTATGATGTGACGGCGGAAGAGTGCGAGGGACGTGCCAATGAGCGTATCCGTCACAGTACGGAAGATGCATTCCGGGATACGGTCAGAGGCTATTCCAGTGTGGTTCCGGAGAATACCAGCATCCGGCTTCATAACGGAACTACGAAGTATGCACTGTATCCGGTATGGATCCTGCAGACGAAATGGAAAGGCGCTAATTACATATTTGCCATGAATGGCCAGACTGGGAAATTTGTGGGGAATCTGCCCACAGATAAGAGTGCTTTTGCGAGATGGTTCCTGGGAACGACGGGGATCGTTGGCGTGATCGCCTATATTATCCTGTATCTGATCTGGGCTTTGTAGGGGAGGTGAATGCCATGAAAAAGAGAATATCCGTATTTCTGACAGTGATCCTTTTATGCCTGGCATGTGCCTTTCCGGTATGGGCGGAAACAGAAAGCCGGCTTGCGGATCAGGCGGGACTTCTGGATACAGATCAAAAGGAGAGCCTTTGCAATACACTGGATGAGATCAGTGAGCGGGAACAGGTAGATGTTATCATTGTTACCACCAATAGTCTGGAAGGAAAAACGGCGCAGGCTTATGCAGATGATTATTTTATTGACCATGGATATGGACAGGGAGAAGATGGTGACGGTATTTTGTTCCTGGTGGATATGGGTGACCGTAACTGGGCTATTGCAACACATGGTTATGCTATTGAAGCGTTTACCGATGCCGGACAGGAATATATCATGGAGCAGGTGAAGCCTTATTTAAGTGATGGGGATTATAACGAAGCGTTTCAGATGTTTGCCATGGAATGCGATGACTTTATCATGCAGGCGGATGAGGCAGAGCCATATGATGTGGGAAATCTTCCAAAGGAGCCTTTTGATGTGGGGGCAAATCTTCTGATTGCTCTTGCAGTGGGACTTGTGGCAGGCGTGCTTATAACCGGAAATATGAGGAGGAAACTGAAAACTGTGCGAAAACAGGATCAGGCTGCTTCCTATGTACGTCAGGGCAGTATGAAGGTAACCAGAAGTAACGAGTATTATCTTTACAGTACGGTGTCAAAATCCGCAAAACCGAAAAATGAGGACAGTGGCGGGGGCTCCAGTACACATACGTCTTCCTCGGGGGATACTTTTGGCGGCTCCAGTGGAAAATTCTGAGAGATTTTTTGAAAAACAGAATACAGGAAAAAGAAAAGGCTGCTGTACCGGAAACGGGAAGGCAGCTTTTGCCATAGTGGAACATCCTGTGGCATAAGATACTTTTCGGGCGGGAGCGTGGCGGTAACGGGCAGAAAGCAGGGAGCCAAAGTACCAGGAGTCAGGAAGAAAATCAAAGACACAGGAGCTCTTTTTATATCCTGGAGATAACTTTATCTATTTAATAGGTTGAAATCCGTCGAAAAGTGCGTTATGATAATAACAATTATCCACACCAGTGCGTTAAAATTTTACAGCACAGGGGAAATCGGAGGAGTAGATAAAATGGAGTACAAAATTGCCCTGATTCCGGGAGACGGAATCGGCCCGGAGATTGTTGCCGAGGCCAAAAAAGTTTTAGACAGAGTATGCGAGAAATACAGCCATAAATTTTCATACACAGAAGTTCTTTTAGGAGGTGCATCCATTGATGCTCACGGAGTACCTCTTACAGAGGAAGCCATTGCTCAGGCAAAAGCTTCTGACGCCGTACTGATGGGGTCCATCGGCGGCGATGCCAAGACATCCCCGTGGTACAAACTGGAGCCGTCTAAACGTCCGGAGGCAGGACTTCTTGCAATCCGTAAAGCGCTGAACCTTTTTGCAAACCTTCGTCCTGCATATCTTTACAATGAGCTTCGTGATGCATGCCCGCTTCGTGATGAGATCATCGGAGATGGTTTTGACATGATTATCGTAAGAGAGCTGACAGGAGGTCTTTACTTCGGAGCCAGAAAGACTACCGAGGAGAACGGAGTCCGCACAGCCGTAGATACTCTTTCCTATAATGAGAATGAGATCCGCCGTATTGCCATCAAGGCATTTGAGATCGCACGTAAGAGAAGAAATAAAGTTACAAGTGTAGATAAGGCAAACGTTCTGGATTCTTCCAGACTCTGGAGAAGCGTTGTGGAAGATGTTGCAAAAGACTATCCGGATGTAACACTGGAGCATATGCTGGTTGATAACTGTGCAATGCAGCTGGTACGTGATCCGAAACAGTTCGATGTCATCCTTACAGAGAACATGTTCGGAGATATCCTCTCTGATGAGGCAAGTATGGTAACCGGTTCCATCGGAATGCTTTCTTCCGCAAGCTTAAATGAGACAAAACTTGGCCTCTATGAGCCGAGCCACGGTTCCGCACCGGATATCGCAGGTCAGAACAAGGCAAACCCGATCGCAACTATCCTTTCTGCAGCCATGATGCTGAGATATTCTCTGGATCTTGACAAAGAGGCAGATGCTGTGGAAACAGCAGTACAGAAAGTTCTGACAGCTGGTTACAGAACCGGAGATATCATGTCTGAGGGCTGCAAACTTGTGGGAACTAAAGAGATGGGCGATCTGATCGCAGATGCCATCGCATAAATAAATTTGAAGAGATATAGAACCATATCGTAAAGAATAAAAAGGAGAACCTTAAAAAATGAGAAGTGATACCGTAAGAAAAGGCACACAGCAGGCACCACACCGTTCCCTGTTCAATGCCCTTGGAATGACAAAAGAAGAAATGGACAAACCACTGGTAGGAATCGTAAGCTCTTACAACGAGATCGTACCGGGACATATGAACCTTGACAAGATCGTAAACGCCGTAAAACTTGGCGTTGCAATGGCTGGTGGAACACCGGTTGTATTCCCGGCGATCGCAGTATGTGACGGAATTGCAATGGGACACGTTGGAATGAAATATTCCCTGGTAACCCGTGACCTGATCGCAGATTCCACAGAGGCTATGGCAATGGCTCATCAGTTTGATGCTCTGGTTATGGTACCCAACTGTGATAAGAACGTACCTGGCCTTCTGATGGCAGCAGCAAGAATCAATGTTCCGACTGTATTTGTAAGCGGAGGCCCGATGCTTGCCGGTCATGTAAAAGGACACAAAACAAGTCTTTCCAGCATGTTTGAGGCAGTAGGTTCCTATGCAGCAGGAACGATCACAGCAGATGACCTGGCAGAATTCGAGAACAAAACCTGTCCGACCTGTGGATCATGTTCCGGTATGTACACTGCAAACAGCATGAACTGCCTGACAGAGGTTCTTGGAATGGGACTTAAGGGAAATGGTACCATCCCGGCCGTATACTCCGAGCGTATCCGTCTTGCAAAACATGCAGGAATGCAGGTAATGGAAATGTACAAAAGGAACATCCGCCCAAGAGACATCATGACAAAAGAGGCAGTTTTAAATGCTCTTACCGTAGATATGGCACTTGGATGCTCCACAAACAGTATGCTTCATCTTCCGGCTATCGCACATGAGATCGGAATGGACTTTGACATCAGCTTTGCAAATGAGATCAGTGAGAAGACTCCGAACCTCTGCCACCTTGCACCGGCAGGCCCGACTTACATGGAAGACCTCAACGAGGCCGGCGGTGTTTATGCGGTTATGAATGAGCTGAACAAGATCGGACTTCTTCATACAGAGTGTATGACAGTAACAGGAAAAACAGTTGGGGAAAATATCAAAGATTGTGTAAATCTGAATCCGGAAGTTATCCGCCCGATCGACAATCCGTATACAAAGACAGGCGGACTTGCCGTACTGAAAGGAAACCTTGCACCGGACGGCGGCGTTGTAAAACGTTCCGCAGTTGTACCGGAAATGCTGGTACATGAAGGTCCTGCACGTGTATTTGACAGCGAGGATGACGCGATTGTGGCAATCAAGAGCGGCAAGATCGTAGAGGGTGATGTAGTTGTTATCCGTTACGAGGGACCAAAAGGTGGTCCTGGAATGAGAGAGATGCTGAACCCGACATCCGCGATCGTGGGAATGGGACTTGGTTCTTCCGTAGCCCTGATCACAGACGGACGTTTCAGCGGCGCATCCAGAGGAGCTGCTATCGGACACGTATCACCGGAGGCAGCCGTAGGCGGCCCGATCGCACTGGTTGAGGAAGGCGATATCATCAGCATCAATATTCCGGAACTGAAACTGGAGATCAAAGTTTCTGACGAAGAGATGCAGGCAAGAAGAGAAAAATGGCAGCCAAGAGAGCCGAAGGTAACAACCGGATATCTGGCAAGATATGCTTCCATGGTAACATCCGGAAACCGTGGTGCGATCCTGGAAGTACCGAAAGCAAAATAAGGAGGAACGAAAGACATGCAGCTTACAGGTGCAGAGATCATCGTAGAATGTCTGAAGGAACAGGGCGTTGATACCGTATTTGGATATCCGGGCGGCGCGATCCTGAATGTTTACGATGCCTTATATGAATACAAAGATGAGATCACACATGTACTGACCTCCCACGAGCAGGGTGCATCCCATGCTGCTGACGGTTATGCGAGAGCTACCGGAAAAGTGGGCGTCTGCCTGGCAACATCCGGTCCTGGAGCCACCAACCTGGTAACAGGAATCGCGACTGCATACATGGATTCCGTACCGATGGTAGCCATTACTGCAAACGTAGGAAGACCACTCCTGGGAAGAGATTCTTTCCAGGAGGTTGATATCGCAGGTATCGTAATGCCTGTGACAAAATACAGCTTTATTGTAAAGAATATCGAAGATCTTGCAGATACGTTAAGAAGAGCATTTTATATTGCAAAAAGCGGAAGACCTGGCCCGGTTCTTGTGGATGTTCCGAAGGATATCACAGGAATGAAATATGAATACGAGCCATGCCATCCGGCTACCGTTAACCGTGAGATCAAAAATATCCGCAAAGAAGATATGGACCAGGCGCTGGAAATGATCAGAGAGGCAAAGAAACCTTTTATTTTTGTAGGCGGCGGCTGTGTGATCTCCGGTGCTGACCAGGAAGTCCGCGAACTGGCTCACAGGATCCAGGCTCCGGTCTGCGATACACTGATGGGTAAAGGTACTTTCCCAGGTGAGGATCCGCTTTATACCGGTATGGTAGGTATGCACGGAACCAAGACTTCCGATCTTGGTGTTACGGAATGTGATCTTCTTATTGTTCTTGGAGCACGTTTCAGTGACCGTGTAACAGGAAATACCAAGACTTTTGCACATAATGCAAAAATCCTTCAGATCGATGTAGATGCTGCGGAGATCAACAAAAATATCAAAGTGGATGCAAGCGTGATCGGAGATGTGAAAGAAGTGCTGAAACGTCTTCTGGAGGAAGTTCCGGAAAAAGAACATCCGGAGTGGATCGCACATATCCAGGAACTGAAAGCAAAATATCCGCTGAATTATGATCATACACAGCTGACAGGTCCGTATATTATAGAGAAACTTTATGAACTGACCAATGGTGATGCCATCATCTCCACAGATGTTGGACAGCATCAGATGTGGGCGGCACAGTATTATAAATACAAAGAGCCGAGAACTCTTCTTACTTCCGGCGGCCTTGGAACGATGGGCTATGGCCTTGGCGCTGCAATTGGCGCAAAGATGGGCAGACCGGAAAAAACAGTTGTTAATATAGCAGGTGACGGATGCTTCCGTATGAATATGAATGAACTGGCAACAGCAGCGCGCTGTGGTAGACAGCTGATCCAGATTGTCATGAACAATCACGTACTGGGAATGGTGCGTCAGTGGCAGACGCTTTTCTATGGAAAGAGATATTCTTCCACAGTACTGGATGATTCTGTTGATTTTGTAAAATTATCAGAGGCGCTGGGTGCAAAAGCCATTCGTGTGACAAGGATGGAGGATGTGGAACCTGCACTTAAGATGGCACTGGCAGCAGAGGGACCTGTCGTTCTGGATTGCTGGATCGATCAGGATCTGAGTGTGTTCCCGATGGTACCGGCTGGTGCGAATCTTGATGATGTATTTGACGAGGAGGATATGAAGAAACATGAGTAGAGTGTACAATTTTTCTGCCGGACCGGCAGTGCTTCCGGAGGAAGTACTCAAAGAAGTAGCTGATGAAATGCTTGATTATAACGGCACAGGAATGTCCGTTATGGAAATGAGTCACAGAAGTGCAGCGTTTCAGGAGATTATTGATACAGCTGAGAAAGATCTCCGCGAGCTTATGAACATCCCAGATAACTACAAGGTACTTTTCCTTCAGGGAGGAGCATCCCAGCAGTTTGCCATGATCCCGATGAACCTTATGAAAAATAAGGTCGCAGATTATATCGTAACAGGTCAGTGGGCAAAGAAAGCTTATCAGGAAGCTCAGAAATACGGAAAAGCAAACAAGATCGCATCTTCTGAGGACAAAACTTTCAGCTATATCCCGGACTGCAGTGATCTGCCGATCAGCCCGGATGCAGACTATGTATACATCTGTGAGAACAACACCATTTACGGCACAAAATTCAAAAAACTTCCAAACACAAAAGGCAAGACTCTGGTAGCAGATGTATCCTCCTGCTTCCTGTCTGAGCCTGTAGATGTAAGCAAATATGGTATTATCTATGGCGGTGTTCAGAAGAACATCGGACCTGCAGGTATGGTTATCGTGATCATCCGTGAGGATCTGATCACAGAGGATGTTCTTCCGGGAACACCAACCATGCTTACCTATAAGACACATGCAGACGCAGGTTCTCTTTACAACACACCGAACGCTTACTGCATCTATGTATGCGGAAAAGTATTCAAATGGCTGAAGAAGATGGGCGGTCTGGAAGTGATGAAGCAGCGCAATGAGGAAAAGGCAAAGATCCTCTATGATTATCTGGATTCCAGCAAGCTGTTCAAGGGAACTGTAGTTCCAGAAGACAGATCTCTTATGAATGTTCCGTTTGTAACAGGTGACAAGGAAATGGATGCCAAGTTTGTGAAAGAGGCAACAGAGGCAGGACTTGTAAACCTGAAAGGACACCGTACTGTTGGCGGAATGCGTGCAAGTATCTACAATGCCATGCCGAAGGCTGGTGTAGAGGCTCTGGTTGCATTCATGAAGAAATTTGAGGAGGAGAATGCATAATGTTCCAGTATCATTGCCTGAACCCCATCGCAGAAAAAGGACTTAAACTTTTCGGCGATAATTACAAAAAATCAGAGACTGTAGATCAGTGTGACGCGATCCTTGTGAGAAGTGCGAAAATGCATGACATGGAGCTTCCCAAAAGTGTTTGTGCAGTTGCACGTGCAGGAGCAGGTGTCAACAATATTCCTGTTAAAGAATATGCAGAGAAGGGTGTTGTTGTATTTAACACACCTGGAGCAAATGCAAACGGCGTAAAAGAGCTTGTACTTGCAGGTATGCTTCTTGCATCCAGAGATATCGTTGGCGGTATCGAGTGGGTTGCACAGGAGAAAGATAAAGAGCACATCGGCAAGCTTGCCGAGAAGCAGAAAAAACAGTTCGCAGGATGCGAGATCAGCGGCAAAAAGCTTGGTATCATCGGACTTGGTGCCATCGGTGCCATGGTGGCAAACGCAGCATGCGGACTTGGAATGGAAGTTTATGGTTATGATCCGTATCTTTCCATTGATGCGGCATGGAATCTTTCCAGAACCATCAAGCACAGCAAGAGCCTGGATGAGATCTACAGCCAGTGCGATTACATCACCATTCATGTGCCCCTTCTTGACAGCACAAAGAAGATGATCAACAAAGAAGCTTTCGAGAAAATGAAAGATGGCGTGGTTCTTCTGAATTTTGCAAGAGATCTTCTTGTTGATGAGGAGGCACTGATCGAGGCTGTTGAGAGTGGTAAGGTTAAAAAATATGTAACAGACTTTGCCAACGAGACAGTTGCAGGACGCGAGGGCATTCTGGTAACCCCACATCTTGGTGCTTCTACAGAGGAATCTGAGGAGAACTGTGCGGAGATGGCTGTAAAAGAGATCCGTGATTATCTTGAGAATGGTAATATCAAGAACTCTGTTAATTATCCAAACTGTGATATGGGTACCTGTGTGGCTGTGGGTAGAATTTCTCTTGCACACAGTAATACACCGAATATGATCAGTCAGGTAACCAAGATCCTTGGATCTGAGGGGCTGAATATTGCGGATATGACCAATAAGAGTAAAGGGGAGTTTGCTTATACTCTTATCGATCTTGAGAGTGCGGCTTCTGCCAAGGCACTTGACGAGCTCAAGGAGATTGAGGGAATGTATAGGGTGCGTGTTGTTAAATAGAGTAACAAGATCTTAGAAAAACTCTTTGAAAAAATGCTGTGTTTCGTTCCTGGCGAACGGGGCGCAGTATTTTTTTGTAAAAGTGAAAACCGCAAAGGGGCCGCAAAGCCGCGCCCCCTCTGCACACCCCTTGGGCTTTTTTTAGTAGTGCTTCGGTTGAGAAATGTGTGAGGTTGTTAACTTGTGCCTGTATGCTTCTGTATTGGCTGTGTCAGGTTGAGCCGATGTGTGGATGGAGGGACGGGAAGGCGGGCCGTTGGCTCTGTTCCCTGGAAATTAATTCCTGGGAATGGATTCTTTCCTGGTTTTCTGGGTTGAAAATGTGAGTTTTGGGGTTGACATTGCAGGGGTTTTCGCCTAAAATGTATCGAAGATACGGCGATGATGAGAATAGTACACAGGGAATTATCTCAGAGAGGGGCCTGTTTTGGTGGAAGGGTCCTGTGCGTGAACTGTGGAACCGGCCTCGGAGCTCTGCGTGATTGAAGCGTGGCGTGTGTTTCCGGCGTTAACGGGTGTTGAGAGAGCAGCGGGTGCGCTGTTAACTGGGGTGGTACCGCCGAAGTCATTCGGTCCCTTGTGAGGGATTCGGAGGGCTTATTTTTTTGTCCGTAAAACGGGACTGTAAATGCAGTGTACGATTTATGGGACAGAAGAGTGAGCCGGAGGGATTCCGGATTGCCGTGGCTGCCTGGCGGCTGGCAATATGTAACAGATCACAAGAAAAAGGAGATTTATCATGGCAAAAGAAAAGAAATTAGTACAGGCCATTACGTCTATGGATGAGGATTTTGCTCAGTGGTATACAGACGTTGTTAAGAAGGCTGAGCTTTGTGGCTATACAAGTGTTAAGGGCTGTATGGCGATCAAACCTGCAGGTTATGCGATCTGGGAGAATATCCAGCATGAGCTTGACCGCAGATTTAAAGAGACCGGTGTAGAGAATGTTTATATGCCGATCTTTATCCCGGAGTCTCTTCTTGATAAAGAGAAAGATCATGTAGAAGGTTTTGCCCCGGAGGTTGCATGGGTGACTCATGGCGGTCTTGATCCGCTTCAGGAGAGACTTTGCGTGCGTCCGACTTCCGAGACTCTGTTCTGTGATTTCTACCAGAAAGAGATCCAGTCCCACAGAGACCTTCCGAAAGTATACAATCAGTGGTGCTCTGTTGTCCGCTGGGAGAAAACAACCCGTCCATTCCTTCGTTCCAGAGAGTTCCTGTGGCAGGAGGGCCATACAGCTCACGCAACAGCTGAAGAGGCTGAGGCACGTACCATTCAGATGCTGAATGTTTATGCAGATTTCTGCGAAGAGGTTCTGGCAATTCCGGTTGTAAAAGGTCAGAAGACAGACAAAGAGAAATTTGCAGGTGCTGAGGCTACTTACACCATCGAGTCCCTGATGCATGACGGTAAAGCACTTCAGTCCGGTACAAGCCATAATTTCGGAGACGGATTTGCGAAAGCATTCGGAATCCAGTACACAGATAAAGATAATACACTGAAATATGTTCATCAGACATCCTGGGGAATGACAACCCGTATGATCGGTGCCATCATCATGGTTCACGGTGATAACAGCGGCCTTGTTCTTCCTCCGAGAATCGCTCCGGTACAGACTGTGATCATTCCGATCCAGCAGCGTAAAGAGGGTGTTATGGAGAAAGCTGATGAGCTTCTCGCAGCACTGAAGGCAGCCGGTATCCGTGCAAAAGTTGATGCTACAGATAAGAGCCCGGGATTCAAATTTGCTGAGCAGGAGATGCGTGGTATTCCGCTTCGTGTTGAGTGTGGTCCGAAGGATATCGAGAATGGACAGGCAGTTCTCTGCAGAAGAGATACCCGTGAGAAATATACTGTATCCTTCGATGAGCTTGCAGATAAGGTAAAAGAGCTTCTGGATACTATTCAGCATGATATGCTGGAGCGCGCACGTGCACACAGAGAGGCTCATACCTATGTAGCCAGAAATTATGAGGAATTTGGTGAGATCGTAAATAACAAACCTGGATTCATCAAAGCTATGTGGTGCGGTGACCGGGCATGTGAAGACAAGATCAAAGAAGATTTCCAGGCAACTTCCAGATGCATGCCATTTGAGCAGGAGCAGCTGAGCGACGTTTGTGTATGCTGTGGAAAACCTGCCAAGAAGATGGTTTACTGGGGACGTGCATACTAAAATTCATAAGCCCTGTGTGGGGCAGAGGCAGTTTTGCAAAAATCATAGTTACCGGTCACCAGGTGAACAGTAACAGATTATACAGGAAACAAGGCAGCGGGGCGAAATAAGCTCCGCTGTTTTTGTGAATTTATGCTATAATATCGTTACTGAAACCATATCAGAATATCATCCGGCTGCTGAGCGCAGATAATACAGTGAAATGTGAATGCTTGATCTGGACAGCAGCAATCAGTAAGAGGAGTTATTTATGAAGATAAACATACCACAAAAAGCAGCGCAGATCCTGAAGACTTTAAATGCTGCCGGTTATGAGGCCTACGTTGTGGGCGGATGCGTCCGGGATTCCATCCTGGGCCGGGAGCCGGGAGACTGGGATATCACCACGTCAGCACTTCCGGAGCAGGTGAAGGAACTTTTTCGAAGAACCGTAGATACGGGAATCCAGCATGGAACAGTAACGGTAATGATGGATAAAGAGGGTTTTGAGGTGACCACCTATCGTGTGGACGGAGAGTATCATGATGGACGTCATCCGGATGCTGTGACCTTTACCAGAAGCCTTGAGGAAGATCTGAAGCGAAGAGACTTTACCATCAATGCCATGGCCTATCATCCGGAACATGGACTGGTGGATCTGTTTGGCGGAATGGAAGATATCGGGAAGAGAATCATCCGGTGCGTCGGCAATCCGGTGGAACGTTTTACAGAGGATGCCCTTCGTATGCTCCGCGCGGTGCGTTTTTCCGCACAGCTTGGATTTACCGTGGAAGAAAATACAAAGGCGGCACTGGCACGAATGTCAGGAAATCTGGAACATGTCAGTGCAGAGCGTATCCAGACCGAGCTTGTGAAGCTTCTGGTATCTGATCATCCGGATTATCTCCGTACTGCATGGGAAACCGGGCTTACAAGAGAATTTCTTCCGGAATTTGATGCCTGCATGGAGACAGAGCAGAATACCCCACACCACTGCTATACTGTGGGCGAGCATATTCTGAAAAGTCTTACAGAGATTGAGAATGACAGGCTTCTCCGCATCACAATGCTTCTTCACGACATTGCGAAACCAGTCGTGAAAAAGACGGACGGGAACGGCAGAGACCACTTCAAGACTCACGGCCCGGCAGGTGAGAAACTGGCAGGAAAGATCCTGCGCCGCCTGAAATTTGACAATGCAACGATCCGAAATACCTGTCGTCTGATCCGGTATCATGATCTTCGACCTGCACCGGCAGCTGAGGATGTAAGACGGTCTGTGAATCTCATAGGAGAAGATCTTTTTCCACTGTATCTGAAAGTGCAGAAGGCAGACCTTTTAGCTCAGAGTACTTACAAAAGAGAAGATAAGCTGGCACGCTTAAGCGGCGTGACGGAAACTTATCAGGGAATCCTTAAAAGAGGAGAATGTACATCTCTGAAAATGCTGGCAGTTTCCGGAAAAGATCTTATAAATGCCGGACACCCGGCCGGACCGGAACTGGGAGATCTTCTTGAAAGACTTCTTGACTGTGTGCTGAAAGATCCGTCCCTTAATACAAAAGAAAAACTTCTTGAAATAGCGGAAAAAGATGGCATAAAAACCGAATAGAATAACAAAAATCCCCCCTGCATAAGATAGAACGTAAAATAAGGCAGGGGGGAACTTGTTTGTATGATTATGGTCTGAGTGTGCTGGAGCAGTATGGGCTTAATGCGTTATCTTCCGGCAGAGTGAGAGGCGCACTTCTTTGCAGGACAGAAAGAGGTCCTGTCATACTTCGGGAATTTCACGGATCGGAAAAAAAGCTTTCCATGCAGCAGAAACTTCTGCAAAAACTTAAGGAGCAGGGATGCCATGTAGATGTCTATCTGGAAAACCGGGAAGGTGCTCTGGTGAGTAAAGACAAAGATTCCATTCCCTATACGGCACAGGTATGGTTTGAAGGGCGGGAGTGTGACACAAAATCCGAAACCGACATTTTGAAAAGTGTGCGGATGCTGGCGGAGATCCACGGGAGAATGCAGCTTCCTCTGGAAAAAGACTACACGGCAAGGAATCTTAAAGAAGAATATATCCGGCACAATCAGGAAATGCGGAAGATCCGACGTTTTATCCGGAAAAAAGGAGTGTCAAGCCCTTTTGAAAAAGATTATCTTAAAAGTGTGGAATGGTTTCTGGAAAAAGGAGAAAAGGCGGTTTCCATGCTGGATGAAACGGATTATCAGACACTGCGGCAGCAATCTCTTGAAAAAGGTACTGTCTGTCATGGAGAGTATAATCAGCATAATGTGCTGATCCTTGGAAAAAATGCGGCAGTGACCAATTTCAGCCACTGGAACTTTGATGTGCAGATGGCAGATCTGTATCGATTTATGAGGAAAATTCTGGAAAAATACTGCTGGGATCCATATATTGCAGAAAAAATGCTTTCCACATATGATTCCATCCGCCCTATTTCCATGTCAGAATGGCAGAACCTGAAAGTACGATTTGTATATCCGGAAAAATACTGGAAACTTGCCAACCATTATTACACCCACAATAAAGCAGTCATATCCGGGAAAAATGTGGAAAAGCTGCATACGATGATCCGGCAGAAAAAGCAGTGGGAAGAATTTCCGAAAAGATGCCTGCGGCAGTAATGCGTCTGAATAAGGCAAAAACAAAACTTCCCTTTTTCAGAAAATTGTTATATAATGTTAATTATCTTATATAAAGAAACAGGGAGGTATTTTGGAACATGGATTATAAAGAAATCTATAATCAGTGGCTTGAAAACCCATACTTCGACGAGGCAACAAAAGAAGAACTGAAAGCGATCAAAGACGACGAGAATGAGATCAAAGAGCGTTTTTATATGGATCTTGAATTTGGTACGGCTGGCCTGCGTGGTATCATTGGCGCAGGTACCAACCGCATGAATATTTATGTAGTAAGAAGAGCAACACAGGGTCTTGCCAACTATATTGCAAAAGTAGACAAGAAATCCCAGGGCGTTGCTATCGCATATGATTCCCGTCATATGTCACCGGAGTTTGCCCAGGAAGCAGCGCTTTGCCTGGCAGCTAACGGAATTAAGGCGTATATCTTTGAGACACTTCGTCCGACACCGGAGCTTTCTTTTGCAGTACGTCATCTGGGATGTGTGGCAGGTATCAACGTAACGGCCAGTCACAACCCGCCGGAATACAACGGATACAAGGTTTACTGGGAAGATGGCGCACAGATCACACCACCTCATGATACAGGGATCATGGGCGAGGTAAAGGCAATCTCCGACTGGAATACCGTAAAGACCATGGACAAGGAAGAAGCAGTGAAGGCAGGTCTTTTCGAAGTGATTGGACAGGCTGTTGATGATGTTTATATGGCAGAGCTTAAGAAACAGATCATCCATATGGATGCTATCCAGGCAGAGGGCAAGAACCTCAAGATCGTTTACACACCGCTTCACGGAACCGGTAATATCCCGGCCAGAAGAATCCTTAAAGAGCTTGGATTTGAGAACGTATACGTAGTACCGGAACAGGAACTTCCGGATGGAGATTTCCCGACAGTCAGCTATCCGAACCCGGAGGCAGCAGAGGCATTTGAACTTGGCTTGAAGCTTGCCAGAGAAGTAGATGCAGACATCGTACTTGCGACAGACCCGGATGCAGACCGTCTTGGCGTTCGTGTAAAAGACAGGAACGGCGAGTATCATGACCTTACCGGAAACATGTCCGGATGCCTTCTCGCAAACTATGAGCTGAGCCAGAGAAAGGCTGTAAACGGAAGCCTTCCGGAGGATGGAGCTCTTGTAAAGACTATTGTTACAACAAACCTGGCAGATGCGATCGCCAAGGGATACGGTGTAAACCTCATCGAAGTACTTACCGGATTTAAATACATCGGACAGCAGATCCTTGGATTTGAAAACAGTGGCAAGGGTACATATCTTTTCGGATTTGAGGAGAGCTACGGCTGCCTGATCGGAACCTATGCAAGAGATAAAGATGCTATCGTTGCAACTATGGCACTTTGTGAGGCAGCAGCTTATTACAAGACACAGGGCAAGACTCTCTGGGATGCAATGATCGACATGTATGAGGAGTTTGGATATTATAAAGATGCGATCCAGGCAGTTACCATGAAAGGCATTGAGGGACTCCAGAAGATCCAGGAGATTATGACAACACTCCGTCAGAATCCGCCGGCAGAGTTTGCAGGACATAAAGTAACTGCTGTCCGTGACTACAAGCTGGATGAGATCACAGATCTTGCTACAGGAGAGAAGAAACCGACAGGCCTTCCGAATTCCAATGTTCTTTACTATGAGCTTACAGACGATGCATGGGTATGCGTAAGACCGTCCGGTACAGAGCCGAAAGTGAAATTCTACTATGGAGTAAAAGGAACCTCTCTTGCAGATGCAGACGAGAAATCCGACGCAATGGGCAAGGCAGTTCTTGAAATGGTTGATTCCATGAAATAAATGGGGCATCCTTCCGCCTGTAATATGCGAAAAACCTTGACATTATAAGCCAAAAGGTTTATATATATAAGGCAAAGCCAAAAAAATAAGAGAACATCAATTATAGGAGGAAACACCATGAATAAAACAGAGTTAGTAGCAGCAATGGCGAAAGACACCAATCTTTCCAAGAAAGATGTAGAAGCTGTTCTGAAATCTTTTATCGATGTTGTAACTGATGAACTGAAAAAAGGCGAGAAGATTCAGCTTGTTGGATTTGGAACTTTCGAGGTAAGCACAAGAGCTGCAAGAGAGGGAAGAAATCCTCAGACTGGTGAGACCATGACAATCGAGGCTTCCAAGTCTCCGAAGTTCAAAGCAGGAAAAGCTTTAAAGGACGTTGTTAACGGTAAATAATCTGTTGATTCAGTGATAACGGCAGGAGGAACCAGAAACCGGTTTCTCCTGCTTTTTTACTATGAAAGTTTTGTTAAAGGAGGGAAAAATATGCGTCTTGACAAATATCTGAAAGTATCCAGACTGATCAAACGCCGTACAGTAGCCAATGAGGCATGTGATGCGGGAAGAGTTCTGGTAAATGACAAGCCGGCGAAGGCATCCGTGCAGGTAAAGACCGGCGATACCGTGGAAATCCAGTTTGGAAGCCGTAACGTAAAGGTGGAAGTCCTGGAAGTGAAAGACACCGTAAAAAAAGATGAAGTAGAGAGTATGTTCCGCTATATCTGATACTACAGCATCCGGGAAGAGGTCTATTTTCCAAGCTTTTTTCATAAATTAAAAGAGAAATCGCTTCAGGAGAATCTGGCTTTGGAGGAAAAAAAATCCGCAGCGATCCACAAACTGATGTTGGAACGGCAGAAAGGCGGCACGATCACAGGAATCCGAGATGTGATCTCTTTCGACGAAAAAGAGATCCTGCTGCATACAGAAGATGGAAAACTATCCATAAAAGGCGAAACTCTTCATGTGAAACATCTGGATCTGGAACATGGAGAACTGAGCCTGGAAGGCAGAATTGACAGCCTTGCGTATCTGGGCAGAAAGAAAGAGAAACAGGAAGAATCCCTTATAAAAAGACTGTTTCATTAAAGACAAAAAAAGACAGTAAACTGGTTGATATTTTTTTGCAGAAGTTGTAAAATCTGGATGTATAAGCTCATAACAGGAAAAGAAAACCAAAAAAGGTAAAAAGGAGCAGACAGATTGAAGAAGCCAGGAAAGGGAAAAGAAAAAAAGAAAATCGGATACAATTACCTTGGCATGGCAGGCATTGCTGTGATCGCACTGGTTCTGCTTGGAAGCCTTATGGTGCAGAGCAAGACTTTGCAGCAACGTCTGGATTACTACGATTCCAAGGCTGTGGCACTGGAGAAATCCATTGACAGTGAGAAAGAACGCACCAAGGAGATCGAAGCCGAAAAAGAATATATGAAAACCGATGAATACGTGGAAGAAGCAGCACGTGAGAAGCTTGGACTTGTGAAGGATAACGAGATCGTGTTCCAGGAAGAAAACTAGCACAGCGAATGCAGAAGCATTTTGGCGAAAAGTTTTCTATAAGTTTCGTGTTACTTTGACAGATATTTCAGAATACCTCCTTTATAATAATCAGTCAGTGAAGGTTATAAGGGGAGGGGAAAATATGCAGGAATGGATCATTGCCATGCTCGTAGTCAGCATTCTGCTGATACTCCGGGACATGGCAAAAACTGTCTTTTCGGGAAGAACACAGGCAAAAGAAGAGATGATGCCGCTCAGTGAAAGCCATCCCCAGAAGGAGAAGGTGGAACGATATGCAGCATCCTTCCGGAAACTTGCGGATACATTCTATGGAATGCCTTACAGAAAGGAATTTTTGAGTGGAGGACAGCTGAACCGAATCATTTCGGATACTAGCGCCTGTGTGTGCTCCAGATGTTATCAGAGAGAGATCTGCTGGGGCGAGCGTGCAGGAGAAACCATGCGGAACAGCGAGCATATGCTAAGAGTCATGGAGGAGGGGGATGAAGAGGCTGTTCGTCAGGTTCGCAGTGAATGGATGAGTGCCTGTGGGCGTTCTGCCCAGTATTTTCAGGTTTTGAACGAAGGATTCCGGGAAGAACGGCAGAATCTTGTGTGGGACAACCGGATGATCGAAAGCCGGCTTGCTGTGGCTCAGCAGCTGACAGAGATTTCCAGGATCATGGATCATATGGCAGAAGAGCTTTATGATATTATGCCGGCAGATCCCAGGTTTCAGGAAGAACTTCGAAAAGCCTTCCGCAGGAAACACGTACTCATAAAAAATGTCTGGGTGATGGATAAGATTGAGGGAAGACGGCAGATATTTCTGAGTTTACGTGCCAGAAGCGGGCAGTGTGTTTCTATGACAGAAATCGCACAGATTTTATCCAGAATATGTGGCAGCCCCATGACGCCGGAACAGGGAAGCAGGAGTATTGTAAATGGAGATTTCCATACGGTACATTTTGTGGAAGATGTCAGCTATCAGATCCTTTACGGGGTAGCCAGGCTTACAAGAGAAGCAGAAAAGGTTTCCGGGGATAATTATATCTGCCGTCAGGAAGAGGATGGCAGGTTTTTTCTCTGCCTGTCCGATGGAATGGGATCCGGAATGGAAGCTTTCCGGGAAAGTGAGATCGTAGTGGAACTTCTGGAACAGTTTATGGAATCCGGACTTTCCCAGGAGACAGCGGCCAGAATGGTGAATTCCGCCCTGATTCTGAAAGGACGGGAAGGGATGTTTTCTACGGTGGATATCTGTGCGGTAGATCTTTATACGGGAATCTGTAATTTCCTGAAAGCGGGAGCATCTTCCACTTTTATAAAAAGAGATCACTGGGTAGAGTCCATTGCTTCCGAAAGTCTGGCAGCGGGCCTGATCCAGCAGCTGGATTTTGATACGGCTTCCAGAAAACTGTATCATGGAGATTATCTGATCATGATGACGGATGGCGTCCTGGATGCACTGCCAGCAGAACATGAGGAAGAGACCATGAAAGAGATCATCATGGATGTCCATGAAAAAGAACCAAAAGAGATCGGTCGTGGAATTCTGGAGAGGGTTCTGGGATACAGTGACTATCGTGCACGGGATGATATGACCGTCGTTGTGGCTGGTTTATGGAAAAAATAGGATTAGTCAAGCGGATATTCGCAATTGAAGCAGGGGACTTACTTGATTTGGTTAAACACAGGAGAAAAAATGATCGAACGTGTAAAGAAATATATCAGAGAAAATCAGATGCTGAAAGCAGGAGACATTGTTGCGGCAGGAGTCTCCGGAGGGGCAGATTCCATTGCCATGCTTCATATCCTGAAAAGTATCCAGGAAGAATTTGGATTTTTCCTGGAGGCAGTCCATGTTCATCATGGAATCCGGGGAGATGAGGCGGACAGAGATGAGAACCTTGTAAAAAAAATCTGCCAGGAGTGGAAGATTCCTTTTCAGTCCTATCATTATCCGGTTCCGGAACTTTCCAGAAAATGGAGGCTGGGAGAAGAAGAAACCGGACGGATCGTCCGAAAACAGGCTTTTGCGAAGGAAAAACAGCGCATTGCCTTTTCGGAATTCCCGGAAGAAAATGAGCGTCGGTTCTGCGTTGCGCTGGCTCATAACCGTAATGATCTGGCAGAAACCATGCTGCATCATCTGGCAAGGGGAACCGGACTTCGGGGACTTTCCGGGATACATCCCTGCAGTGACGGGATCATCCGTCCGGTTTTATGTTTAGAACGCAGGGAAATTGTCTATTATCTGGAAGAGAACGAGATTTCCTATATTACGGACAGCAGTAATCTTTCTGATGGATATACCAGAAACCGGATCCGGCATCATGTGCTTCCTGCCATGGAAAAGGAAATTAACGGAAAAACGGTAGAACATATGGCGGAAACAGCCAGAATACTGAGAGAAGCAGACGGATACCTTCGCAGAAAGGGCGCAGAACTTCTGGAACAATGCAGACAGAAAACCGGATACCTGCTGGATGGTGCATTTTTTGAGAAACCGGATATTGTCCGGGAGTATGCGGTTATGGAAGCTTTTGAGCGGCTGTCGGGAAAACGAAAGGATTTTACGTCTCTTCATGTAAGGCAGGTTTTTTCCCTCCAAAAAAAAGAAACCGGACGCTATATAAAGCTTCCGGGGAATATTCAGGCTGTCCGGAGTTATGGAGGCGTTCGCCTGGAAAAGACAGTTTCCGGACCGGGGACCACAGAAGGTGTGTCAGCAGAAAAAAAAGGTTCCGGGAATCCGGCGGAAATGTTTTTTGAAATTCCGCTGTCCGGGATCCTGGAATGTCCGTTTGGAATTTTTGAGACAAAAATTTTCCACTATAAGAATCAGAAGATTGAAGAAAAAAAGTATACGAAATGGATGGATTATGATAAAATAAAAGGTAGTCCATGCGTTCGTACCAGAAAACAGGGGGATTATCTTGTTGTAAACAGCGCCGGAGGTAGAAAGAAACTGAACCGGATCTTTATTGATGAGAAGATCCCGGCAGGGTTAAGAGATCAAATTCCGGTTGTTGCCGCAGGATCGGAGATCCTCTGGATACCGGGAGGACGAATGAACGAACAGTATAAGATCACTTCCACTACAGGGAGAGTGTTAGAATTACATTACCAAGGAGGAGTATTAACATGAGCGAAAAAATCAGGGTTTTACTCAGTGAAGAAGAGGTAGATGCCCGTATCCAGGAAGTTGCAGATGTGATCAACAAAGACTACGAAGGAAAAGATGTACACATGATCTGTGTTCTGAAAGGCGGCGTTTTCTTTATGTGCGAGCTTGCCAAGAGGATCACACGTCCGGTAACACTGGATTTCATGTCTGTGTCCAGCTATGGCGATGACACAAAATCAAGCGGTGTTGTAAAGATCGTCAAGGATCTGGATCAGCCTCTGGAAGGAAAAGATGTTCTGATCGTGGAGGATATCATTGATTCAGGAAGAACATTAAGCTATCTGCTGCGTATCCTGAAAGGCAGACATCCGGCCAGCGTCAGACTCTGTACACTTCTTGATAAACCGGAAAGACGTGTGACAGATGTAGCGGTAGATTACTGCTGCTTCAACATTCCGGATGAGTTTGTGGTAGGATATGGACTTGATTATGCCCAGAAATACAGAAACCTTCCTTACATCGGAGTAGTGGAGATGGAGGACTGAAAGGAGATTTAACCAAGTGAGCAAGCATTCAGGTAAGATAGGCCTGTACCTTCTGCTTATTGTGGCACTGATCGCAGGATATCTGTATCTCAATGACCAGGTATCTACCCAGGGCAGTTACACAATGGGCCAGCTGGAAAAGGCTCTGGAAGAAGACAAAGTAACGGATGCAGTGATTCATCAGAACAGAGAAGTGCCCACCGGTTATGTAACGGCAAACATTGTTTCAGACGGTCAGAGGACGGTCTACGTAACCGATGTAAAAGAGGCAGAAGAGCTTCTTGAAAAATATGACATTGATCCGACGATCCGCAATGTACCCAAAGACAGTTCCATGATCGGAACAGTACTTCCGGTGGTACTTACCGGTGCGATCCTTATCTTTTTCTTTATGATGATGAACCGGCAGATGTCCGGAGGCGGCGGAAGCAATGCGAAGATGATGAACTTCGGAAAAAGCAGAGCCAGAATGTCTACCCCTGATGATAAGAAAGTAACATTCAAAGATGTTGCAGGTCTTCAGGAGGAGAAAGAGGATCTGGAGGAAGTGGTTG
This sequence comes from Blautia sp. MSK.20.85, assembly GCF_013317245.1. Taxonomy (NCBI): domain Bacteria; kingdom Bacillati; phylum Bacillota; class Clostridia; order Lachnospirales; family Lachnospiraceae; genus Blautia; species Blautia sp. MSK.20.85. The sequence continues at coordinate 37,771 of NZ_JAAIUN010000008.1, read as the reverse complement.
ACTTCCTGAAATCCCCGCAGAAGTATACCAAGGTAGGCGCCAGAATTCCGAAAGGAGTGATCCTTGTGGGCCCTCCGGGAACTGGTAAAACCCTTCTTGCGAAGGCAGTTGCAGGAGAAGCCGGTGTTCCGTTTTTCTCCATTTCAGGATCGGATTTCGTGGAGATGTTCGTAGGTGTCGGTGCTTCCCGTGTACGAGATCTTTTTGAAGAGGGCAAGCGCCATGCACCGTGTATCATCTTTATTGATGAGATCGATGCGGTAGCCCGTCAGAGAGGAACCGGAATGGGCGGCGGCCATGATGAGAGAGAGCAGACACTGAACCAGCTTCTTGTAGAGATGGATGGTTTTGGGGTAAATGAGGGTATCATCGTAATGGCAGCGACCAACCGTGTGGATATTCTGGATCCGGCAATCCTCCGTCCGGGACGATTTGACCGAAAAGTCGGTGTGGGACGTCCGGATGTCAAGGGCAGAGAAGAAATCCTGATGGTCCACGCCAAGGACAAACCGCTGGGAGACGATGTGGACCTTCATCAGATCGCCCAGACAACGGCTGGATTTACCGGTGCGGATCTTGAGAACCTTCTCAACGAGGCTGCCATTGACGCAGCAAAAGAAAGCCGTCCTTACATCATGCAGAAAGATATCAAAAAAGCATTCATTAAAGTTGGGATCGGTGCGGAGAAGAAGAGCAAGGTCATCTCTGACAAAGAGAAGAAGATCACAGCTTATCATGAGGCTGGCCATGCGATCCTGTTTCATGTACTTCCGCATATGGATCCGGTATACACCATTTCCATTATTCCTACAGGTATGGGAGCTGCCGGTTACACCATGCCGCTTCCGGATAACGATGAGATGTTCAATACAAAAAACAAGATGCTGGAGGACATCACAACGCTTCTGGGAGGCCGTGTGGCTGAGGAGATCATTTTCGGAGATATTACAACAGGTGCATCCAATGATATCAAACGTGCCACAGAGACTGCCCGTTCCATGGTAATGAAATATGGTATGTCCGAAAAGATCGGCCTGATCGCTTATGGTAACGATGACGATGAAGTGTTTATCGGCCGTGATCTGGCACATACCAGAGGCTACAGTGAGGAAGTGGCAAGAGAGATTGATGGGGAGATTTCCCGTATCATCCGTGAGTGCCATGAGAATGCAGAGAGCATCATCCGTGAGAATATCGGCGTTCTTCACAGCTGTGCGGCCCTTCTTCTCGAGAAGGAAAAGATACATCGTGAAGAGTTTGAAGCACTTTTTACAACAGAAAAAGAAGAGGTTGCAAAAACAAACGAATAAAATGCACAAAAAAATATATTGAATTTTGTGAACTTTGTGCACACTTTTTGGGGGACACATGGTACTATAAATATCGTAAAAACCCCCCAATACATTATATAGTTTTTGCTACACCCCATAAGAAGAAATACCTTCTCCAAAAAAGGCAGCTTAACCAGCTGCCTTTTTTACTGCCCAAAAATAAAAGACGGATTACGGAGAAAACAGATATATATGCTTGCGGGATGGAAAAAATTAAGATAATATATTTAAAAACATGGTACTAAAAACGGAATGAGGAAAATAGAATGTTATATGAAAGCATGGAGACAGCAAAGAAGATGCAGTATATACTCAATATGAGTCCGGTATTAAATAAAGAGGCAATGTTCAGTGACGGAACGGAATATTACCGAACACCGGTAGAACCACGGGAAGGCGATACCGTGACCATTCGTTTTCGTACCCAGAGAAATAATGTGGACAACGTCTGTCTTGTGCATGACGGAGAATATCTGGAAATGAAACGGGAGAGGACTTCCGGAAGTTTTGATTACTATACTGCACAGATCATAATGGGAAAGGACATTGTACACTATTATTTTGAAATCCATTCAGGGCTTGTTACCTGCTATTATGATACAGATGGTGTTAGCACCAGGCATGAGGAACGGACAGAATTTGAGATCTATCCGGATTATCATGTGCCGGAATGGCTGAAGGGTGCTGTCATGTACCAGATTTATGTGGACCGCTTTTATAACGGAGACCCTTCCAACGATGTGGAAACCGGAGAATACTCCTATATCGGGGATATTTCCGTGAAAGTGGATGACTGGGGAAAGATTCCGGCAGTCATGGGGGTACGGGAATTTTATGGCGGTGATCTTCAGGGAGTTATGGATAAACTGGATTATCTCCAGGAACTTGGGGTGGATGTGATCTATCTGAATCCGGTGTTTGTTTCCCCAAGCAACCACAAATATGATTGCCAGGACTATGATCATATCGATCCTCATATCGGAAAGATCGTGGAGGACTGTGACGGCCTTTTGAGCCCCGGAGACCGGGATAACAGCCATGCGCTTAAGTATATCCGCCGTGTGACCGATAAACGGAATCTTAAGGCCAGCAACGAGCTTTTCCGGGAGCTTGTGGAAGAGATCCACAGGAGAGGAATGAAAGTGATCCTGGACGGGGTATTTAACCACTGTGGATCTTTTAATAAATGGATGGACAGAGAACGGATCTATGAAAATCAGGAAGGATACGAAAAAGGAGCCTATATTTCTGCGGACAGCCCTTATCGTTCTTTCTTCTGCTTCCAGGATCAGAATCGCTGGCCATATAATCCCACCTATGATGGCTGGTGGACCCATGATACTTTGCCGAAGCTGAATTACGAAGGATCTGAGGAACTTTGCCGGACAATCCTTGATGTTGGCAGGAAATGGGTTTCTCCACCATATAACGTAGATGGATGGAGACTGGATGTGGCTGCAGATCTGGGACACAGCAATGATTTTAACCACCATTTCTGGAAAGAGTTCCGAAAAGCGGTAAAAGAGGCTAATCCTGATGCGGTGATCCTTGCAGAACACTACGGAAATCCGGAGAGCTGGCTTCTGGGTGATGAGTGGGATACGGTTATGAACTATGACGCTTTTATGGAGCCTGTGACCTGGTTTCTGACAGGAATGGAGAAACACAGCGATGAGTACAGGGAAGACCTCTACGGTAACAGTGAGGCCTTTATCGGTGCCATGAAGCATCATATGCGGTCACTGCACATGGGAGCTCTTTACGGGGCCATGAATGAGCTTTCCAACCATGATCATTCCAGATTCCTGACAAGAACCAACCACAGAGTAGGAAGGCTTTCCTATGCAGGTGCAGAGGCGGCATCCGCAGGCATTAATCCTGGGATCATGAGAGAGGCGGTTGTGATCCAGATGACGTGGCCAGGTGCACCTACGGTATATTACGGGGACGAGGCCGGTGTGTGTGGCTTTACAGATCCGGATAACCGCAGAACTTATCCCTGGGGAAAAGAAGATCTTGAGATGCTGGATTTTCATAAACGGATGATCTGTATACACAAGGCATATCCGCTCCTTGCAAAAGGTTCCCTGGAGTTTCTGTGGAACGATCATCAGGGCTTAAGTTATGGCCGCTTTTCTGATTCTGAGCAGATCATTGTGATCATCAATAATCAGGATTATGAGAGAGATGTGAGGGTAACAGCCTGGAAAACAGGTGTAAGCCGGAAAGAAGCGACAGCTTTTCAGCGCCTGATGCTTTCTTCCAGAGATGGCTACACAGAAAAGGCAGAGGAATATATTGCGGATGCGGGAATCCTTCATGTGAGAATGCCTGCATACGGAGCGATGGTACTTCACCACAGAGCGAGAGAGAAATATAAATAATGTACAGGCCAGGAAACAGACCGTGAAAATACGGAGGATGCCTGATGGAAAGGAGAAATATACAATGACAATTGAACAGTGCTATAGTGCGATTGAAAGTAATTACGAAGAGGTGCTTGGACGTTTTGCGGGAAACAAAATGCTGGTAGAAAAATTTGCCAGAAAATTCCTTGATGATCCAAGTTATCAGACACTTGTCGATACCATGGATAAAGCGGATTATGAGGAAGCTTTCCGTGCTGCCCATACATTAAAGGGTGTTTGTGCAAATCTGGGATTCATACAGCTGTTTAAAGTTTCCAGTGATCTGACAGAAGAACTCAGAGGCGGTGCTCCGGATGAGGCAAAGCTGCCGGAACTTCTTGAAAAAGTGTCTTCTGAGTATAAAAAGACGGTTGATGCTATTAATTGTGTAAATGAATAAAAAAAGCCGGAACTGAACGTTATTTATAAAAAAGCCGATCTGCTATTTTCATTGCTGGAAAGCGGATCGGCTTTTGGTGCTTTTTATGTTTTATTCTTCTGTTACGTGTTCCAGACCCTGATTCATGATGGTTGCCACGTGGCTGTCTGCCAGGGAGTAGAAGATTGTTTTTCCATCTCTTCGAAATTTGACCAGTGACATCTGCTTCAGCACACGAAGCTGATGAGAAATCGCACTCTGTGTCATGGAAAGCCGGTCGGCAATATCCTGCACACAAAGTTCTTCTACAGAAAGCGCATACAGGATACGGATCCTGGTAGGATCACCAAAGACCTTGAACAGGTCGGCAAGCCGGTAAAGCGTATCATCATTGATCGGGTAATCGATATGTGGTTTCTTCATTTGCGCATCCTCCAAACTATTAACTTCTATTGTAGCTGAAAAAAACGCACCGGTCAAATTTTTTATTTTTTATACAGGATACGAATGGAATTCAGCACGCAGATCATGGCAACGCCAGTGTCTGCAAATACGGCCATCCACATGTTGGCATGTCCGGCAAGACCAAGGATCATAACGGCGATCTTGATCACAAGGGCGAATATTACGTTCTGCCATGCGATGCGGTTTGTGTTTCGTGCAATGGCGATAGACTGAGGAATCGCATCTACGTTGGAGTTCATAAATACGGCATCTGCAGCCTCGATAGCCGCATCTGCACCACTTCCCATGGCCGCGCCTACATCTGCACCTGCAAGTACAGGAGCATCGTTGATTCCGTCACCGACAAACATAACCGTTCCGTGTGCCTCACGGACCTTTTTCAGGGCGTTGAGTTTGTCTTCCGGAAGGAGCTTGGCATAAATTTCATCGATTCCCGCGTCTTTTCCTACGGCATTTGCACTGTCTTCGGAATCTCCGGTAAGCATAACTGTGTGAAGACCGAGTTTTTTCAGGGAAGCAATGGCTTCTTTTGCATCTGGTTTGATAGTATCGGAGATCAGCATATATCCTGCAAAAGTTCCGTTTACAGCCATAAATACTTCAGAGCCGTAAGAGGCTTCTTTTAATTCTCCGATGGTGACGCCGAATTTATCCATCAGCTTGCGGTTTCCACAGAGAACTTTTCCCTCCGGCATTTCTGCGACAATTCCATGTCCGGAAATTTCTTCCAGAGAGATCGGTTTTTCAAACTGGATTCCGCGTTCTTTTGCGGCAGCTACAATACTGTTTGCAATCGGATGTGTGGAGTTCTGCTCGCAGCCTGCACACATGGAAAGAAGTTCGTTTTCGTTATATTTACCGGCAGTTACAACTTTCTGAAGCTGGAAGTTACCTTCTGTGATGGTTCCGGTTTTATCCATAACTACAGCGCCAAGGTTGCTTAATCCCTCGATGGAAAGGCCGCCTTTGAACAGGATTCCTTTCTTGGAACCGGCACCGATGCCTGAGAAGAATGCAAGCGGGATACTAAGTACAAGAGCACATGGGCAGCTCATTACCAGGAAGGTGATGGCTGTGTAGATCCAGTAATGCCAGTTTCCGGTTACAAGGGATGGAATCAGTGCTGTTGCAACAGCGATTCCTACAACACAAGGAGTGTACACTTTTGCAAAACGTGTGATAAAACGGTCGATCTTCGGTTTACTTGCTGCTGCATTTTCTACAGAATCCAGGATACGTGTGACCATGGACTCTTCGAGAGGTTTTTCCACGCGGATCTTTAACTGACCGGAAGTGTTTACACATCCGGAAGTGATCTCATCACCTTCATTTACAGCAACCGGTACAGGCTCACCTGTGATTGGGGATGTGTCGATACGGCTGCTTCCTTCGATGATCACGCCGTCAAGAGGAATACGATCGCCAGGACGGACCAGGAGAACATCGCCAACCTGAGCTTCTTCAGATGGGATCACCTGAATATCATCGCCAACAACAAGGTTTACAACTTCCGGGCGAAGATCTACAGCGTCCATGATCTGTCCGCGGCTTCGCTCAACGGCTTTTTCCTCAAAAAGCTCGCCGATTCGGTAGAAGAGCATAACGCCTACGGCCTCAGCGGAATCATTGATGGCAAAAGCAGCGAGAGTTGCAACACTCATCAGGAAGTTTTCGTCGAATACCTGTCCGTGGGAGATGTTTTTGGCTGCCTTTACAACGATCACACCGCCAAGTGCCAGATATGCAATCACAAATAACGGAAGAGTGGCAGTATCTGCAAATCCTTTGTGTTCCATGATCTCACCGGCAACAAAGAGGATCGCGCCGATGATAATACAGATCGTGTCGATCTTTTCTTTGGAAAAAGATTTCTTTTTGCTGGATGGGTGAGTTTCGGATGCAGCTGTCTGTGATTTTGGCTTCGGATCTTTTTCTTTTACTACAACTTCGGATTCAATGGAAGTACAGATCTTGCGGATCTGATCAAGGTAGCGGTCCGGGTTTTTTGCAGTAACGCGAAGTTGTTTTGTTGCAAAAGTGATGGTAGCTTCGGAAATACCGTCGAGGTCTGCAATCTGTTTTTCCATTTTGGAAGCACAGTTAGCACAGCCTAAGTTTTCCAGAATATAAGTTTTTGTCTTTTCTCCGGAATTGTTGCTTCTTGGAACAACCTTGACCTCGGATTCAATGGAGGTACAGATCTTACGGATCTGATCAAGGTAGCGGTCCGGATCCTTTGCGGTTACACGAAGCTGTTTGGTAGCAAAAGTGATGGTGGCTTCGGAGATGCCGTCGAGGTCTGCAATCTGTTCTTCCATTTTGGAAGCACAGTGGGCACAGCCCAGGTTCTCCAGAAGGTAAATCTTGGTTATTACGTCAGCAGAAGCGGCTGGCTTCGGGTTTCTCGGAACAACTTTGACTTCGGATTCAATGGAGGTGCAGATCTTGCGGATCTGCGGAAGCAGAGCATCTGGGTCAGCGGCGTTTAAGCGAAGCTGTTTGGTGGCGAAAGTGATGGTTGCACTTTCTACGCCGTCAAGATGCTGGATCTGTTCCTCCATCTTGGAAGCACAGTGGGCACAGCCCAGGTTCTCCAGGATGTAGACACGTTTTGCGGATGCTGTGCTGTGGGAGTGCTCGTGATGCTCGTGGTTGTGGTCGTGATCCCCGCAGCCGCAACCGCAGTGTTCGTCATCGTGATGATGGTGATGCTCATGCTCGTGATGTTCGTGGTCATGATCATGATGATGATGTTCATGCTCGTGGTGGTCGTGATCATGATCCTCGCAACCACAGCCGCAGTGGTCATCGTCGTGATGATGGTGATGATGTTCATGCTCGTGATATTCGTGATCATGATCCTCGCAGCCACAATCGCAGTGGTCATCATCGTGATCATGATGGTGATGTTCATGCTCATGATCTTCGCAGCCACATCCACAATGCTCATCATCGTGGTGATGGTGTTCTTCATGTGCATGTTCCTCATGCTCATGTTCCTCATGATGGTCGTGGCCGCAACCGCAGCCACAGGAATCCGTGGACTCCATGGAATTCTTTTTTAAGCTCTCTTCCATATGAAATCTCCTTGAAATTTATATGAATATATGATTGAATGTTCATATGACTATTTAAGCATATGTTTTATCTGATGTCAATATTTTTTTCTAAAAAGAATAAAAGAAATGTAAAATCTATTACAAAAGAAATATAGAAAACATTAATATATTCTGAAATAATAATCTATTTTATTATTCTTATTTAACATGTTATACTTTTATCAAGTAAAGAAAGAAAGGAAGGTAGCAACATGTACAGTATTGACTTAAACAGTGACATGGGTGAGAGCTTTGGCGCATACAAGCTGGGCGGAGATGAAGAGATCATTAAATATGTCACAACAGCAAATGTAGCATGTGGCTGGCATGCAGGCGATCCAATGGTAATGGATAAGGTAGTCCGCATGGCAAAGGAACGTGGCGTTATGGTTGGAGCCCATCCTGGATATCCTGATCTTCTTGGCTTTGGACGAAGAAAGATGGTTCTCTCTCATGATGAAGTTAAGAATTACGTCAGATACCAGATCGGAGCACTGGCTGCATTCACAAAAAGTTATGGAATGAAGCTTCAGCATGTCGCTCCTCATGGAGCAATGGGAAATGCCTGCCAGTATGATGAGGACATTTCCACAGCAATCTGCGAGGCAATCTGTGAGTATGACAAAGATCTGATCGTTTACTACTGTGCAGGAGCAGTTCTCGGTGATATCGCTGAGAGCAAGGGACTCCGTACAGCATCCGAGATCTTTGCAGACCGTGCATATATGGATGATCTTTCTCTTGTACCGAGAAAGATGGAGGGATCCATGATCACAGATGAGAACATTGCCATCGAAAGATGCGTGAAGATGATCAAAGAAGGAAAAGTAACATCCATCAACGGAAAAGAGCTTGACATCAAGGGAGACACACTCTGTGTACACGGAGACGGACCGAAAGCACTCGCTTTTGTACAGAAGATCCGTGAAAAATTCACAGAAGAGGGTATTGAGATCAAACACTTATAAAAACTAAATAAAGTACATTACATTCACATGAGAGATAGAGTGCCGGATAAATCAAAGGAGATTTAGTACAAGGGATTACTGCGTTGATTTGTCCGGCTCTCTTTATATGGAAAAGTGCACTTTTTTAGGATAAGAAAGGAAAGGGTGGAAACTATGGCAAAAGAGAAAAAACAGAACAACATAGTAAGAAACATGATGATTGCTCTGGTCGGCGGTCTGGTCGTAGGACTTGGATTCATGCTTCTGAAACAGCAGATGTCAGAGGGGACATGGAACGTGATCAATGCACTTCTGTTCCAGGATATCACAGCAGATCAGGGATTTCATTCCATCGGTCTCTTCTACATCATCGGACAGCTGTTCATGAGAGGATTACAGATGGCGATCGTACCGCTGGTACTGGTATCCTTAAGCCTTGCAATGTGCAGTATCTCCAGTTCCTCCAAGCTTGGAAGAATTGCAGGACGTACATTACTTGGATTCTTCTGCTTCTATGTAGTTGGCGCACTTATCGCAGGTATTGTTGCATTCGCAATGAAAACAGCTGGATTTTTCAACGTAAAACTTCCGGCAGAGGCAGTTACAGAGGCTGCAACACTGGATCAGTTCAACCCGCTTGCAACAATCGTAACAGCAGTTCCGTCCAATATCGGAACCGCATTCAGCAGCAATAACAGCATCCTTGCAGTTGTAGTAGTAGCTATCGTTCTTGGTCTTTGCATGAACGCACTTGGCGACAAGATGAAACCGCTGAAAAGCGTACTTGAGAACTTAAGCGACATCATCAACCTGTATCTGACATTCCTGATCAACAAAGTTGGTCCTGTAGCAATCTTCTGCCTGATCTCCCGTACATTCGCAATCTACGGAGCTGAGTATCTGGCACCGGCAGCAGCTTACATCGTAGGCGCAATGCTGACACTGTTTGTACTTGTAGTAACGATTTACCCGATCGGTATCGGCCTTACAACAGGCTTAAGCCCGATGAAATTCCTTAAGAAGATCGCAAAAGTTGGTGTATTCGGATTCTCCACAAACTCTTCCGCAGCATGCCTTCCGCTGAACACCAGAACATGCCTTGATGAACTTGGATGCTCCCAGGAGATCACAAGCTTCGTTCTTCCTACAGGTATGACCATCAACATGAACGGTACAACTGTTATGCATATGTTTGCAGTAACATTTATCGCAACAGCATCCGGAATTGACATTACACCGGCAAACCTGATCACAGTCGCATTTCTTTCCATCTGTGCGGCAATGGGCTGCCCGGCTATCCCGATCGCCGGAACAACTCTGATCGTAACAATCCTTTCCGGTATGGGCTGGACATCTGACCTTTGTATGATCGCATATGCACTGGTTGTAGCGATCAACCGTCCGGTTGAGATGGCACTTCTTCCGCTTAACGTAATCGGTGATGCAACAGTCAACGTTATCGTTAACAAGAAAGAAAATGAGCTTGACGAAACAAAATATAACGCGTAAGTAAATATAAAAAATCTTAATATTATACATACAAATTATTAAATTGACTTAATATTACTACGATGATACCATTTAAGCGTATAGTTGAGACATCAGCTATACGCTTAAATATTAAATGCAGTAAAAACAGCGGAATATCCGCAGAAAAATAAAAGGGTTCAGGAGGAAATGAATATGGAGTACAAGACAGCGAAAAGAATGGAATGCCTTCCGTTTTCCGGTATCCGTGCAGTAATGGAAAAAGCAAACAAAATGCAGCAGGCAGGAGAGAAGATCATTCACCTGGAGATCGGACGTCCGGATTTTGATACACCGGAGAAGATCAAAAAAGCAGCAAATGAGAGCCTTGCAGCAGGACATGTATTTTACACATCCAACTATGGTATCCCGAAACTGAGAGAAGCCATTGCAAAATGGGAGAACGAGAACCATGGTACAGATTATGAAGCATCTGAAGTTCTTGTAACAGTAGGTGTTGGTGAGGCAACTTTCGCATCCATGGACGCTTTCCTGGATCCCGGCGATGAGATTCTTGTCCCGAACCCGGTATGGCTGAATTACATCCATGTTCCGTCAGCACTTGGTGCAGTACCTGTAACATACAGCCTGAAAGAGGAGAACGATTATCAGATCGACTTTGAGGAGATGGAGTCAAAGATCACAGATAAGACTAAGATGATCGTTGTTGTAAACCCAAGCAACCCGACCGGTGGTGTTTTCTCTAGAGAGACACTTGAGAAATTAAGCGAGATCGCCATCAGACATGATCTTCTTGTGATCGCAGATGAGATCTACAGCCAGCTTGTATACGATGGAACAGAGCATGTAAGTATTGCATCTCTTCCGGGAATGAAAGAGCGTACCATTACATTAGGAGGATTTTCAAAAGCTTACTCCATGACAGGATGGAGACTTGGATATCTGTGTGCGCCGGTTGGAATCATCCAGGCCTGCGTACGTGTTCATCAGTATACAGTTACCTGCGCATCTTCCTTTGTACAGGAAGCAGCGATCACAGCTTTAACTGATTGTGCAGATGATGTTGAGGCAATGAGAAAAGAGTATCAGAGAAGAAAAGATTATGTGGTAAAAGCTCTGAACGAGATCGATGGGATCAGCTGTAACAACCCACATGGTGCTTTTTATATCTTCGTAAATATCAAGAGCCTTGGAATGACTTCAATGGAGGTTGCCGAGTATCTTCTTGATAATGCAAAGATCGCCCTGGTACCTGGATCTGCATTCGGTTCCGAGGGAGAAGGATACTTAAGAATCTCTTATGCATGCAGCTATGAGGAGCTTCAGGAAGCATGCGCGAGAATCAAAAAAGCAGTGGAAGAACTGAAAAACAAATGATCAGATAAAAAATACCCACCGCTTTTTGTGGCGAAAAGCAATATATTTATACCGTGAAGTCTGGAAAGTGTTGATTTTAAGCCATTTCTGGATATGTGGGTTGATTCAGAGATATGGTTTTGTGACGTTTTTAGGACAAACGCCAGAAAATATGGAGAGCTCCGTGACGTTTTGAGTTGACTTTTTACCGGTAATAGCATATGATAATAACAGCTAAGGAATGTGGTGAGATTCCAAGTGGCAAAGTGAAAGCCCTCAGAGTTGCAGCTCTGGGGGCTTTCTTGCTCGTTACGGTGAGTTATTCCGTTTAGGCTGTTGCTGCCTATCGTCTACCGTCCAGCCGTTTGCATATGTAGTAGCTAACTACGCCTGCTACAACGGAGACAAGAAATGTGGTGAGAATTTCTTCCATCGTGGCCACCTCCTTTCTGCTGGAGGTTCGACAGCTCTTTTAGTATAGCATGGTTTAGAACAATTTTGAATATATAAAATTACCCGGTGCAAATTAATGTACCGGGAGGTTTTTACGAATTAAAAATAGTTCTTTTTTCTATTCCTGTAAAATTGATAATCATTCTTATAGTAAGAAGGAGAATGAGGCAATTCCTTTTCGTATTTTTCTAGAAAGTTAGGTGATAATTTGTAATCATAAAATTCCGCAAGTTTTATTAAAAATCCCTCTAGTATCTTTTCGGGTGAATAGCCTAGAATAATACTGGAATTATCAATTTCGCGGATTTCTTCAAGACGACGGGAGATGATTTTTATTATCTTTTTGCGAGGAATATCAAAATAGTGTTTTTCAATAAATTCAATTAGTTGTTGAATCATATTTTGAGCTAAATCTGGATCATTTCCACAAGAATCGTAACGATTAATTTCATCTGCTATTATTTCGTCGAATAGATATACTATTCGATTTTTTAATATTCTTTTATCTGCGATTTCTTTTCTATAGGCATATGTATAACATGAATCGATAAGAACTGGTATTTCTGTTTTAACTACAATTGTGCTATTTTCAGAACTGAATAACAAAATGTAAATTAAAGAATAGAACTATAATCTGCCGGACGACGGCAAAAGAAAAAAGCCGTCGCAGAGCAGAGGTATCTTCACGCGCCATTTCTAAATTACGGCGGCTTTGATTTTCAGAGCCGCCGCTTTCTTTTTGCCTATCGGCAAGTCTACGACGACCCGAACACTGTAAAAATACGGCGGCTAATGGCGGCTATATGCTGGAAAAACGACCGGAAGAAATTTCTCTTATGGATGTTATTAACTGTACAGAGTCAACAATGGCAATCAGCAGATGCCTGGAGAAGGACGGATATGGAACAGGAACTGCGGAAGAAAGAAAAGAATATCACGAAACAGTATTGGGATATGGTTTCTCTGCTTGTTGCTGTATTGAATCATAATAATCTGGTGGAAACAGAACATCAGGATGATATTAGTTTTTACATGGAGCAGGTTTATCGCCAACTGCAGAAGAATTATCCGGAATATGGAATTACCGAAGAAGAGATTGAAAATGTATCGCACCTTGCACCAATCCATGATATTGGTAAAATCCGGGTATCGATAGAAATATTGAATAAAAATGGGAAATTAACGATAGATGAGATGGAAGTCGTGAAACAGCATCCAATTTGCAGAAAAAAGAAAAAAACTTGGTATGACTCAAAAACAGCTTGCTGAGAAACTGGGTAAGAGTGATAAGTCAGTTTCCAAATGGGAACGTGGGATTTGTTTACCAGATGTGTCTGTGTATTTAGAATTATGTGAAATATTAGGCATCAGTCTAAATGAATTTTTGGCAGGTGAAGATATTGAGGTAACTAATGTAGAAAAAAAATCGGAAGATACACTGATACAGATATCAAAAGATAGTAGTCATAAACAGCGTTATTTAAAGAAGATTATTGCTGTACTTCTTATTGCTGTGGGAGTATTTGCTATTACTCTTGGAATCATGGTATGTAATAAATTGCGGCAACCACAAAATTATATAGAAGCAGTAGATCCGGATAGTGTAGAAATGAAAACGGCTGAATTGTTGTCCGGAATTGATGGAACCATGATGTTTCGATACAATTCAAAAGATACATTTCAAGCATTATACGTTTACTTGTCAGAATATCATTCTGGAAAACGAGTTTCTCATAAACGAGTTTTGGAACTTTCCTATGAGGACGTGAAATCTGCAAAAAATGGATTGATTGTCATCACTCCGGATTTTGATAATTTTACTGCAAAGCTTATTGCAGCAGATGAATATTCAAAATATATGACAGAAACGCCAATCTTGGAAGGTGTTGCAAACAGAGAATATTATGGAAGATCTGCGACCTCTATAGAGAACAAAAGCACGATAGAGTACGGAACAGAGCAAGGATTGGCAGCACTGATCTATGGCGAACAAGGAGTGAGTTCGTTGCCGATACAGGACATTACAGGAGAATACATAGATACAGATAATGAATATATGTATTATTATTCGGCTGAGTTTGTAAAATAAGAATAGCAAAAGTGAGAAGAGGATATCACAAATCATTGTTTTGATAATTCGGTGGTATCCTCTTTGTGGATTTCAGAATTTGTTTCTCAGCTTTCGGTATTCTCTCGGCGAATATCCTTTCAACTTGTGAAAAAGTCGGCTGAAATAAAGCTGGTTATCATATCCGACAATCTTAGAAATCTCATTGATGGAATAAGTTGTTGTTTCTAGTAACATCTGAGCATTGTTGATGCGGATTCCCACAATGAATTGCATTGGTGTAGAACCGGTATATTTTTTGAAATTTCGGATAAACCAGCTGACACTCATGCCTCGTGAGGCAGCATAATCATCAATATTGATATTTTGATTGTAGTTTTCACTGAAAAAGGTAACAGCATTATCCATCTCATGATCAAGGTATTCATTTTTTAATATGTGCTCTCTTGTCAGTTCCCGGTGGAAACTGATCAGAAGATGACGTAGCAAAAGGACAAGCATTTCCTCATAATTGTCTTGACAGCGTTGCAGCTCGATAATGATACGCTTGAAAATTTGTTCATATTCATTAGATGTACCCACTTGAAAGACACGTTCTTTATCCGGAAATCCATATTGACGTAAGATATTTTTTACATTGCTTCCTGTGAAGTGAATCCAGTATACTTCTGTCTTATCTTCTCCGTAATATTCATATTTTTGGAGTTCTTTCGGTCTGTACAGTACAATGCTGCCGGCTGGAACAATCGTTTCATTATTTACATTATCAAAATGAAAATGCCCACAACCAGCAGTGATATATATAATCTGATAATCCAGACGACCCTTTGGACGGTAGGTCGGAAGTTTGGGATGTCTGGAAAGACGGTAAGTACCACAGCTACCGACAATCAGCGGACGACTTTTGTCTTTGAAATCCATATGTGAGTGGTTCAAATAACCGGTGTTCAAATACATAGGACAGCACCTCTTTTCGCACTTTTTATCATTGTATCATTTAGTGCATATTTTGTCTAATCCAATTCATAGACATATTTTGCGAATTAGGATAAGCTATATATAACATAACTAAGGAACGTAAACAAAAAGTAAAGTATAAGGTTTGCTTTAGGAAAACAAAGAACAAAAAAGTATATGTATTGGAGGAGAGTTATTTATGATCGTACCACGTTATTATGAAAATCTAAGCGTACTGCACGAAAACACAATGCCAGCCAGAGCCTATTATATTCCGGCATCCAGAAGAATGGATAACTTGGTGGAACACAGAGAAGAGTCAGATCGTATGCAGTTATTGAATGGAACTTGGAAATTCCAGTATTTTAACAGCATCTATGACATTCAGGATTCTTTCTTTGAGAAGAATTATGATACAGAAAATTTTGATGAGATTCAGGTTCCAAGTGTATGGCAGATGGCAGGATATGATACACACCAGTATACAAACATCCGGTATCCGTTTCCGTTTGATCCACCATATGTGCCACAGGACATTCCGTGTGGAGCCTATGTACATACTTTTGAGTACAGTAGAGATGAGAATGCGCCAAAATCTTTTTTGAACTTTGAAGGAGTAGACAGTTGCTTTTACGTATGGATCAATGGCTCTTACATAGGATACAGCCAGGTTTCGCATATGACCAGTGAGTTTGATGTTACCGATGTACTTCAGGATGGAACGAATACGGTGGCAGTGTTGGTAATGAAGTGGTGTGATGGTTCCTATTTGGAAGATCAGGACAAATTCCGTATGAGTGGTATTTTCCGGGATGTGTACATTTTGAAACGCCCAAAAGAGGCAATCAGTGATTATCATATTAAAACAAGAATTGAGGATATGCTTGCGAAAGTAGAAATTGAAATGAAATTCTACTCTCCGTTAAATGTAAAAATTTCGATTGAAGATAGAAACGGAGCAGTTGTAGCACTAGGAAGTATTGCTGAAGAAGGAACAGCTGTATTAGAAATCGCAAGTCCGGAACTTTGGAATACAGAAAATCCATATCTATATAAACTGATTCTTGAAACAGAGAATGAAGTAATTGTAGATCACATTGCATTAAGAAAGATAGAGATTAAAGACCAGGTTATTTATTTAAATGGACAGAAGATTAAATTCCGTGGTGTCAATCGACATGATTCTGATCCGGTTACTGGATTTACAATCAATCCGGAACAGATTACAACCGATCTTACGTTAATGAAGCAGCATAATTTTAATGCGATCCGTTCCAGCCACTATCCGAACGCACCATTTTTCTATGAAATGTGTGACAAGTATGGATTCATGGTAATAGATGAAGCAGATATTGAAGCTCATGGTCCATTTATGATCTACAGAAAAGAAGACACTGATTACAATCGGTTCAAACGATGGAATGAGAAGATTGCAGATGATCCGGTATGGGAAGAGGCAATCGTTGATCGCGTAAAACTCATGGTGGAACGTGACAAAAACCGTTTCTGTATTGTTATGTGGTCAATGGGAAATGAGAGTGCTTATGGCTGCAACTTTGAAAAAGCACTGGAATGGACAAAGAATTTTGATCCAGACCGTATCACACAATATGAGAGTGCAAGATACCGTAATTATGATGAAACATATGATTACAGCAATCTGGATGTGTACAGCCGGATGTACCCAGCGCTTTCCGAAATTCAGGAATATCTGGATAAAGATGGAAGCAAACCATTCCTTTTGGTAGAGTACTGTCACAGCATGGGAAACGGACCTGGAGATTTTGAAGATTACTTCCAGATGATTCAGGATAATGATAAAATGTGCGGCGGCTTTGTCTGGGAATGGTGTGACCATGCGATTGCTCATGGAACTGCTGAGAATGGAAAGACTATATATGCTTATGGGGGCGACCATGGCGAAGAAATTCATGATGGCAACTTCTGTATGGATGGATTAGTATATCCGGACAGAACGGTACATACAGGACTTTTGGAATACAAGAATGTTTATCGCCCGGCAAGAGTTATTTCCTATAACAAAGAAAGCGGAGAACTGGTGCTTCATAACTACATGGATTTTGATGACTTGAAAGATTATGTGAAGATTAGTTATGAGCTGACACAGGATGGTCTTGTGATCAGCAAAGGCATACTTCCGGAGTTTTCTGTGGCACCACATGGGGAAGGAAAAACAAACCTGAAGATCAATGTTCCAGAGAATGGGAAATGTTATTTAAAACTTATTTACCATCTGAAAAAAGAATTGCCACTGTTGGATGAAGACCATATTCTTGGATTTGATGAAATTGAGGTAAGTAAAGAGGATACAAAATGTAAACTTGCAGAGAAATGGATACCAAAAACAGTAGTGGACTCTGAATTACAGGTAAATGAAAATGATACACAGATTCATATCAAGGGGCGTGAATTTGCTTATACCATAGACAAACGTACTGCACTCTTTACAGAGATGAAATTCGCAGGGCGGGAATACTTGAACCATCCGATGGAATTAAATATTTGGAGGGCACCAACAGATAATGATATGTACATCAAGTCTGAATGGAAGAAAGCCCATTATGATAAAGCTTATACAAGAGCTTACACGACAGAGGTCGTGCAGGGAAAGCATGGTGTGAAAATTACAAGCCATGCATCCGTTGTGGCAGAGACAGTACAGAAGATTCTTGATGTGACGATCACATGGAAAATAGAAGCTGCTGGAAAGATTGATGCAGATATTGCAGTAACAAAAGACGATGAATTCCCGGATCTTCCGAGATTTGGTGTGAGGATGTTCCTGGATAAAAAACTTTCAGCTGTAAGATACTTTGGAATGGGACCACAGGAAAGTTATTGTGATAAACATCAGGCTGCGAGCCACGGTTTGTATCATGCAAATGTAGATGATTTGCATGAGGATTATATTCGCCCACAGGAAAATGGAAGCCATTATGATTGTGAATATGTAGAGCTTAACAACAGCCGATATGGAATTGTGGCATCCGCGGAAAATGCCTTCTCATTCAATGCTTCTTATTATACGCAGGAAGAACTTGAGAAGAAAACGCATAATTATGAACTGACAGAATCAGATAGTGTAGTATTTTGCGTTGACTACGCATTAAATGGCATTGGTTCTAATAGTTGTGGTCCAGTTGTATTGGATCAGTACCGATTTGATGATGTATTATTCCGGTTCCAGTTTACGCTGATACCGTATGTAAAGGGATAATAAAGTTTCATGTAACTCGTAAACAAAGAAGGATAGTCTGATTGCAATGTAAAGTCCGGATATACAGAGCAATCAGACAAAAACAGAGAAAAAAATATAATTAGACATCATACGGTTAGACATATTGAGATTCTAAGTGCGATGAAGATGAGGAGCAAAGAAATTCGATGGAAGAAAAAAAGTATTTGAAATGGTATAACAAAATTGGATATGGATCAGGTGATATTGCAGGTAATGTAGTCTACGCCTTCCTGACATCTTTCATGATGGTCTATCTGACGGACTCAGTAGGACTTGCTGCAGGTGTCGTAGGTACCCTGATTGCCGTATCAAAACTATTTGATGGTTTTACGGATATATTTTTTGGATCAATGATTGACAAAACACACAGTAAAATGGGAAAAGCGAAGCCATGGATGCTATACGGATACATTGGTTGTGCCATTACGCTGGTCTGCTGCTTTGCAGTACCAGTCAGCTTTGGAACAACGGCTAAATACGCATGGTTCTTTATCTCTTATACACTGTTAAATGGTGTGTTTTATACAGCAAACAATATTGCTTACTCAGCACTTACGTCACTGATTACAAAGAACAGCAAAGAGCGTGTGCAGATGGGATCTTACCGTTTTATTTTTGCGTTTTCAACAAGTCTTCTGATTCAGGCGATTACAGTTGGATTTGTAGATAAATGTGGTGGAGATGCTGCGGCATGGAGAACGGTTGCTATTATCTATGCAATCATTGGTCTTGTCATAAATACAATTTCAGCACTTTCTGTTAAGGAACTTCCTGAGGAAGAACTTAACGAAGGAGAAGTAAAGGATGATAATGAAAAGTACGGAATGGTACAGGCATTCAAGCTTCTTGTTAAAAACAAATATTACATGATGATTTGTGGAACATATATTTTACAGCAGTTATATAGTGCCATGATTGGAGCTGGCATTTATTACATGACATGGGTACTGAAAAATAAGAATTTGTTTGGACAATTTGCATGGGCAGTAAATATTCCACTGATCATTGCCCTGATTTTCACACCGACATTAGTTGGTAAGTGGAAAGGTATGTATAAACTGAACTTAAGAGGTTATGTCTTAGCAGTCATCGGTAGAGCACTTGTTGTTGTTGCAGGATATATGGGCAGTGTTCCGCTGATGATGGCATTTACAGCTCTTGCAGCCTTAGGTCAGGGACCATGGCAGGGAGATATGAATGCAGTTATCGCATCCTGCTCTGAGTACACTTATCTTACACAGGGAAAGAGAATTGACGGAACGATGTACTCTTGTACTTCTCTTGGCGTAAAAATCGGTGGAGGTATTGGAACCGCTGTTGTTGGATGGCTGCTTGAGTTCAGTGGATATATCGGAACAAATGCAACTCAGCCGCAGTCTGCACTTGATATGATGCAGTTTATGTATCTTTGGCTTCCGTTAATCTTTGATGTATTGATTATGTTTGTACTTTCAAGAATGAATGTAGAAGATGCAAATAAAAAACTGAAAGCAGAAAAAGAAATTGCTGCAGATGAAGTAACAGATGCATCAGACATAAATTAGAATTGACAGGAGAAAGCGTTGTCTGGTCATTGCTCGATGAGACAGTGCTTTTTTCTATATATAAAGTGATTGAACTGTATTTTGAAAATAAAAAAGGACCACTTCATTTTTGTGAAATGGCCTTAAGAAAATATTCAGTTTTCACAAAATAGTCCTTTTAGTATTTATACATGGTAAGGATGCTCAAAATATTCAGTGTAGAATACTAAAAGGTCATTAAGATATTTTTTTAGGTTGCTCATTTGCAATTCCTCCTTTCCTTATTTACAAGTTGATTATAAGATAGGTGTAAAAGGATTGCTTGCCAAATCGAAAGAAGATATAGACAAATGTTGCAAAGGGGAGTATTTCATGCAGTTAAAATATGTCGACACAAAAGAGGAGATCATAGCAATAAATAGGAAGTCAAAACATATTGAACCACATCTTCATAATGCACTGGAGATCGTTTGTGTAACAAGTGGAGCATTAGAACTTGGTGTCGGACAGGAACTATACCATATGGAAAAAGGAGATATAGGCTTTGTATTTCCAGATGTTATTCATCACTATCAGGTACTGACACCCGGTGTAAATAAAGCGACTTATCTGATTGCATCGCCATTTACGATAGCCAAATTTGCAGATATCATGCAATCCATGGCTCCTGAATACCCAATCATCAAAGCGGAAAAGGTTGAACCGGAGGTATATAGGGTTATAAATGCAATTTTAGAGACAGAACAGTCGGATATTACTGTTGCACAGGCATATCTTCAAATTGTGTTGGCACGCTGCATAGGAAAATTAAATTTGGTAGAAAAGAGCAGTGTGGGGAGCAACGATCTTATTTACCAGACAGTTTCCTATATATCAGCAAATTTCAAGAAGAAGTTTTCGTTGGAAGAGATGGCAAAAGACCTGGGCGTGAGCAAATATGTTTTATCCAGACTCTTTTCCAAGACATTCCATAGAAACTTTAATCAATATCTTAACGATGCAAGGCTGAACTATGCATGCCATCGTTTGGAAAATACGAGTGATTCTATTACAAACATTTGTCTGGATAGTGGATTTGAAAGTCAGAGAACATTTAACCGAGTATTTAAAGAAAGATATAAAATATCACCGAGTGATTATCGGAGTATTTGTGTGAAAGAGATGTTGTCATAAAAGGTTCTGTTGATAGAAATATTTACTTTGATTTCACAGTACTATGTATTTGATTTTATGTGTGGATGATATAATATAAAAATATTTGTAGAAAATAGCGCTTTATTTTATTATGAAAAGAGTAAGGTGTATTCTAAAGAAACAAGAAAGGCAGGGCGCATATGAACATGATAAAATCCATAATCGATTTTAATGAAAAAAAGGATTCATCTGTGATATGGATGGTGTGATCTATCATGGCAATCAGATATTGCCAGGTGTTCCAGAATTCATCCAGTGGTTGCATGATGAAAAGAAAGAATATTTGTTTTTGACAAATAATAGTGGATATACACCACGAGAATTAAATCAGAAACTGGCTAGGATGGGACTTGATGTGCCAGAAGAACATTTTTATACCAGTGCATTGGCAACAGCCGCATTTTTAAAAGAACAGAAGCGTCCCCGGTGTGCAGAGAAAACGCAGTCAATGGATAGAAACTATATCTGGTGCAAATGCAGAACATCAAATATATCTCGATGAAAGCGGTATTAATACGAACCTCACAAGACACTATGCACATGCAGTACATGGGAAACGTGCCATGGATGCTACTCCGATCAACACGCCTGCCGGAACAACTGTTTTGTCATCCATCCGGCTTAACGGCAGTCTGGTATATACTACGTACCAAGGTGGAACAACTGCACAGCGATTTCGTGAATATATGGGAAAACAATTGATACCGAGCTTTGAGAAAGACGATGTTGTAATCATGGATAACATGCGTTCTCATCATGCCAAAATAGTGATGGAACTTTTAGACAAGGCAGGGATCTCCTATCTATATTTGCCACCATACAGTCCAGATTTGAACCCTATTGAAAAAATGTGGTCAAAAATGAAATCCTTTCTCAGAAAGAGGAAAGTCCGTGTTGCTGCTGAACTACCTGAGGCTGTAAAAGCGGCCTTAAAAACAATAAGTACGAACGATTGCAAAGGGTGGTTCCGCGCATCTGGAATTTGCGTTAATTAAGAGGATAGCTATAGATATCAAAGTTTTACAAATGATCATGGGACATAGTGACATAAGCATTACAATGAACATATACAATCACGTAGATGCTGCAAGAGTACAGAATGAAATGAAAAAGCTTGAAAATGTAATGTAATAATCAGAGCCATTCCCTTTATTGGGCGTGGCTCTTTTATGACAATTTTTGTGACAAATAAAAGAAAATAGACGCAATCAGACGAAATATTGTTTTGTATGGAAATGCTGAAAATCCTTGTAAACAAAGGGTTCTTGATATATGATGAAACAAGTCGAGGCCCGTTGTTGCTTTTTGTGGCGAAAAGCGGTGGATGAATCATCCTGGTATATAATATAAGAAGAAACGGTAAAGCAGAGAATGTTCCTGTGACAGGCTTATGCTTGCCGTTTTTTTATTTCTGACGTTCCCATACCTGACCGATCGGGAAAGAAGGAGTGGATTCTGCGAGGAAGTCTTCCAGTGCATTTTCGAAGAATTCCACAGCTCGTTTACTGGTGGATTTTGGATATTTATGTTTGATTTTATAGCAAACACGGTTTGGCGGCGTGTTTTTCAGCTCACTGATAAAAAGAGGCCGGTAATGAGAAAGCTCCAGGATCACAGACTGTGGTGCGACCATCCAGTTTCCCGGCTTTTTCCAGAGACGGTCCAAAAGTGTGATGGTATCTGCTGCAATGTGAGGTCTGGATGCGGAGGAAAGCCAGCGGTCATGCCATATCTGATAATTGTCGTCCCAGCTTAAAAACAGCTCCAGGGATGGATCCAGCTCATCAGTATGTATTGCCGGAGCAGAAATGGCTGGCTGATCTGATTGTATCAGATAAAGCTTTTCTTCAAAGATTTTCTCTGTTATGATATTCTTGTAATGTAATTTGTGGTAGACAAATCCGATATCAATGCTGTGTTCTCCAAGAAGTCCGTAGAGCTCTGATGAGTGGTGGGATTCAATGTTCAGGTCCAGCTTGGTCTGTTCATTTAAGATCCTGTCATACAGAGGTGCGAAGACAGCAACATTCAGACTGTCTGTACAGCCGATGGTAAGCAGCAGGGAATCCTGGTTGCGCTGCAGTTCCATGGTTTCTTTCCAGAGAGACATCCAGCGTTCCGCAAGGATGATAAAATCAGTTCCCTTGGCAGTAAGTTCCACCTGTTTATGGCCTTTCTGGCGGATCACAAGGGGAAAACCAAGTTCATTTTCGAGGGAAGTAAGCCGGTGGCTGACAGTAGGCTGCGAAAGAAAAAGAAGATCCGCTGTACGCGTGATGCTTTTTGTGTTAACAATGGTGAGAAATGTTTCAATTTCAGCAAGATTCATATGATCAGCTCCTTTTCTTATGTATATCTATGGAAATAAAGAGAATTTCAAAACAATATAAAAATTATTTATATTATACAGAGAAATTATTCGTTATTCAATAGTAAGCTTGTATGATATGATAAATACAACTTAAAAAGAAAATCAAAAGAAGAGAGGTTTTCATATGTCATTAGGATGTAGAATCAGACGAAACTTTGAAAGACCGTCAAAAGAATTAGTAGAAGCATTCCGTGGAATTCCGGTTGCAAATATTGATGATAACTGTGGAAGAATCGCTGCTGTAGATTCCAGCATTTATCCGCTGAACCCGAAGGCAAGACTTCTGGGAACCGCATTTACAGTAAACGCACCGGCAGGAGATAACCTTCTGTTCCACAAAGCTCTGGATATGGCTCAGCCAGGAGATGTTATCGTTCTTGCAAATAAGGGAAGCATGAGCAGAGCACTTTGTGGTGAGATCATGAGCAATTATGCAAAATCCAGAGGAATCGCAGGAATCATCATCGACGGATGTGTTCGTGACAGCTACACATTAAGCCAGATGGATTTCCCGGTATATGCAAAAGGCATCACACCAAACGGACCATACAAAAACGGCCCGGGAGAGATGAACTTCCCGGTATCCTTCGCAGGAATCGTGATCAATCCTGGTGATATCATCGTAGGAGACTCTGATGGACTTCTGGCAATCAAACCAGATGAGCATACAGCAGAGCTTGCTGAGATTGCAAGAAACTATCATGCAGGCGAAGAAAAACAGCTTGAGGGAATCCTGACACGTGGTGAGTGGCCGCGTCCATGGGTTGATGAAGCTCTTAAAAAAGTCGGATTTGAATTTGTAGACTAACCGAATAAAAGATACATGCAGGAAGGTCTGTCACCACGTATGACGGGCCTTTTTGTCAAATAAAGAACGGAGGTATATCTGAATGGATGTGAAGTTCCTGATCGCAGGAGACAGAGCAGTTTCCGTTGAATTCGGCAGCGTGATCAGTCTTGAGGTAAATGCCAAGGTACGTGCGCTGGATGAAAAATTAAAAGAATCTCCAATTGAAGGCATGGTGGAAACAGTTCCTACCTACTGTGCGCTGATCGTACATTACCGCCCGGAGGTGATCCGTTATTCCAAACTGGTGGAAGAACTGGAAAAGAGAATTGCGGACATGCATGAAGTTTCCACAACAACGAAGAAGGTAGTAAAAGAGATCCCGGTTTATTATGGCGGCGAGACCGGACCGGATCTGGAATATTGCGCAGAGCTTGAGAATACCACTACGGAGGAGATCATCCGCAAGCATTCCCAGCATGAGTACTATGTATATATGCTTGGTTTTGCACCGGGACATCCGTATATGGCCAGATTTGATGAGCCGTTCAGCTTTAAGAGAAGAACTTCTCCGCGAGTGAAGATCCCGGCGAGATCCATCGTAGTTCAGCTGGCACTGTCTGATTTTATTCCTTTTGAGCAGCCTTGTGGATGGAATATTATCGGAAGCACACCTCTTGATATCTGCAATTTTGCAAAGGAAGATCCGTTCCTTGTACGTGCCGGTGACTGGGTAAAACATGTTCCTGTCACAAAAGCAGAGTATGATCAGATCCGAAGAGACGTGGAAAACGGTACCTATAAAGTGAAAACCTATACGCCACAGGATTGAGAACGGAGGTCATGATATGGGAATTACAGTTGAAAACGGCGGGATCCTGACCACTGTTCAGGACGAGGGAAGATTCGGAAATCAGGCATTTGGTGTTTCCACATCCGGTGCCATGGACCCGCGTGCTTTCCACATTGCCAATCTGCTGGTAGGCAATAAAAAAACAGAGGGTGCTCTGGAGATGACTTTTATCGGACCAACCCTTACTTTTACCAGTGATAATATCATAGCGGTGACAGGTGGAGATCTGACACCGATGCTGGACGGACAGCCTTTCCCGATGTATAAGGCAGTTCTTGTAAAAAAAGGCCAGAAGCTGATGTTTGCAGGTGCCAGAAACGGCAGTCGTGGATATATCGCTTTTGCAGGCGGTCTGGATATTCCCCTTGTGATGGGAAGCAAGTCCACACTTCTTCGTAACCACATTGGTGGTGTTGAGGGAAGAAAGCTGGAAAAAGGTGACACCATCGAGTTTACCGCACCAAGGACAGAGCTTCCGAATATGGAACTTCGTCAGGTTCCGGCGGAAATTTATCCTTCTGATGAGGTGGTTCTCCGTGTGGTTCTGGGACCCCAGGAGAATGAGTTTACAGAAGAGGGCGTCCGCAAGTTTTTCTGGTACAGCGGTACTATTACCAATGAGTTTGACCGTATGGGATGCCGTATTGAGAGAGAGCCGGTAGAGCATGCTGGTGATGGCAACATCAATACAGATGGTATTTCCATGGGATCGATCCAGGTTCCGTTAAACGGACAGCCGATCATTATGCTGGCTGACCGTCAGAGTACAGGCGGCTATCCGAAGATCGGTACTGTGATCACGGTGGATTTTGCAAAGATTGCCCAGGCCCGGCCTGGACAGAAGATCCGTTTTATTGAGGTGAGTCTGGATCTTGCTCAGGATCTGTATATCCGTGAGCTGAATGAGCTGAATGCTCTGGATGAAAGACTGAATTCAGATTGCTGATCAATCTGAATTCATGAGCAAGTAGCGAAAGCGGATTGCGAAGATCCGCTTTACAGATTAATCATACATACCACAAAATTTTTTTAAGAAAGGTGAGTACGAATATGAAGATTGTTGTATTGGATGGCTACACAGAGAACCCTGGAGATTTAAGCTGGGACGCATTAAAAGAGCTTGGAGAGGTTACTGTTTATGACAGAACTTCCTATGAGGAATCCCCGCTGATCGCTGAGCGTATCGGAGACGCTGAGATCGTTATCATCAATAAAACTCCGATCTCCAAAGAGACAATTGACAAATGCCCGAATATCAAGCTGATCGCTGTTCTGGCTACCGGCTATAATGTAGTGGATTACAACTATGCAAAAGAAAAAGACATTCCGGTTGTAAATGTGCCTACCTACGGAACCCAGATCGTTGGTCAGTATGCTCTTGGCCTTCTTCTTGAGATCTGTTCTCACTATGGTCATCATGATGAGACTGTTAAGGCTGGTAAATGGGAAAATAATGCAGACTGGTGCTACTGGGATTATCCGATGATCGAGCTTTATGGAAAGACTGCCGGTATCATTGGCCTTGGTAGAATTGGACAGGCTACTGCCAAGCTTCTGAATGCGCTGGATATGAAGGTTCTTGCTTATGATGCTTATCAGAGTGAGGCTGGCGCAAAGCTTGCTGAGTATGTTTCTCTTGACGAGCTGTTTGCACAGTCTGATGTAATCTTCCTTCACTGCCCACTTTTCCCGGAGACAGAGGGTATGATCAATAAAGAGAATATCGCGAAGATGAAGGATGGTGTTATCCTTATCAACAACAGCCGTGGTCAGCTGGTTGTTGAGCAGGATCTTGCGGATGCTCTGAACAGTGGCAAGGTTTATGCTGCTGGTCTTGATGTTGTTTCTACTGAGCCGATCAAAGGGGATAACCCGCTTCTTAAGGCTAAGAACTGCATCATCACTCCGCATATTTCCTGGGCTGCGCAGGCTTCCAGACAGAGAATTATGGATATTACGGTTGATAATATCAAGGCTTTTCTGGCTGGTAATACAGTTAACAGAGTTAATAAATAAGTATTTTTCGATGTTTCGATTTCCTATGTATGATGTGTGAGGGAAAGGCGGCTGTCTCGGTTTGGGGTGGCCGTCTTTTTCTGTGCATGGAAGGAGTGTGCGCAGGGTGGAAGGAGCGTACGCTGGGATGGTGGAACGAACGTACGCCGGGGATGTGACATCGGTTCGGGCAGGGCTCCGTCGGCGGATACTGCTAAGGCTCCGTGAATCGGCTAAAATCATTGTGCCAGGGGCTGAACTCGCCTTCGGCTCAAACAGCAGCCCCTGGCACAATAACGCCGATTCCCGCAGCCCAAGCAGTATCACACCTCCTCCACAGCAGCCCGAACCGATGCCACATCCCCGGCTGAAACTCCAACCGCAAGGGACGGAAGCGGACGTTTGCGTCCTGTCCTGAATTGTGAAAACGTGGCTGTATCGGCATAACGCCTCACATGCAACACCGAAGAATACAGCAACCAGTTCGGCACAGCGTCCCACGTCCAACACCGAAGCATACAGACAAAAGTCAACACCCTCCCGTCCTCCACAACCAAGAACTCCTTAAAAAAGGCCCAGGGGTGTGCAGAGGGGCGCGGCCTTGTGCCCCTTTGCGGTTTCCTTTTTCACAAAAAAATAGCCCCTACATCTCAAAGATATAAGAGCTAAATTCGCTGGATGGAGAAGGATTCGAACCTTCGAAGGCGGTGCCAACAGATTTACAGTCTGCCCCCTTTGGCCACTCGGGAATCCATCCGTGAACAACAAATGTATTATATATAACATTTGATAAAATTGCAAGCTTTTTCTCAAAAAAAATAATAATTCCCACAGCATCAGCATTTTTGGTAAAATACTGGACTTACCAAAGGAAATCTGCTATTATGAGTACGGTTGGATATAAAGGACACGGTTTTTCCGTATCCTAATACAGGTTAGGAGGATTTTATCATGTTAGTAAACGCAACAGAAATGCTGAAAAAAGCAAAAGCAGGCCATTATGCAGTTGGTCAGTTCAACATCAACAACCTTGAGTGGACAAAAGCTATCCTTCAGACAGCTCAGGAGCTCAACTCTCCTGTAATCCTTGGTGTTTCCGAGGGTGCCGGTAAATATATGACAGGTTATAAGACTGTTGTAGGTATGGTTAACGGTATGATGGAGGAGCTGAACATCACTGTTCCGGTTGCTCTTCATCTTGACCACGGCAGCTACGAAGGATGCCTGAAATGTGTTGAGGCTGGTTTCTCTTCCATTATGTTCGATGGATCTCATTATCCGATCGATGAGAACGTAGCTAAGACTAAAGAGCTGGTTAAGATCGTTGCTGAGCACAACATGTCTCTTGAGGCAGAGGTTGGTTCCATCGGCGGCGAGGAAGACGGTGTTATTGGTATGGGCGAGTGTGCTGATCCTAAGGAGTGCAAGATGGTTGCAGATCTTGGAATCAACTTCCTTGCAGCTGGTATCGGTAACATCCACGGAAAATATCCGGCTAACTGGAAAGGCTTAAGCTTTGAGACTCTGGATGCTATTCAGCAGCTGACAGGAGATATGCCGCTTGTTCTTCACGGTGGTACAGGTATCCCGGCAGACATGATCAAGAAAGCAATCAGCCTTGGTGTTTCCAAGATCAATGTTAATACAGAGTGCCAGCTTGCATTTGCAGAGGCTACACGTAAATACATTGAAGAGGGTAAAGACCTGCAGGGTAAAGGATATGACCCACGTAAGCTTCTTGCACCTGGCGCAGAAGCAATCAAAGCTACTGTTAAAGAGAAAATGGAGCTTTTCGGATCTGTCAATAAAGCATGATGAATCGAAAATAATATATGAAAGAAGCCGGAATGGGAGCAAGCCTGTTCCGGCTTCTTTTTTCATGATAAAATGTCAATATTTTCACTATATAAAAAAATCAACATGTTTCTTGGTTTTTTTATATAGTGAAAATGACCTCTTCGATTTACAATAACATCAAGTTAATCGAGAAGCTGATTTGAAGCTTATCGGTCAGAGATATGCAAAAGGGACGTTTTAAGCATATCTTCAGAACAAGTTGAATATCATTTAAGGTAAAGGAGAGGTACGATTATGAGAATGAAAAAAGCAACAGCATTTGGTCTTGCAGCATTAATGGCAGCTACCATGATCCCGGCAGTTCCGGCTATGGCAAAGGGGGATGACAGTGAAGGTTCTGTTTACTATCTGAACTTTAAACCGGAGCAGGCAGATCAGTGGTCAGATCTGGCAAAGAAATACACCGATGAGACTGGTGTACCGGTTACCGTTGTTACAGCTGCTTCCGGAACTTATGAGTCTACTCTGAAATCAGAGATGGCCAAGGATGAGGTTCCGACACTGTTCCAGGTTAACGGACCGGTTGGACTTGCATCTTGGAAGGATTATTGCTATGACCTGAAAGACAGCGATGTTTACAAAAATGTGGAGAGTGACGATTTCGTACTGAAGGATGACAGCGGTGCAGTTGACGGTATCGCATATGTAATTGAAACATATGGAATTATTTACAACAAAGCGCTTCTTAAGAAATATTGTGAGATGGATGGCGCTGTGATCAAGTCTGCAGATGAGATCAACAATTTTGAGACATTAAAGAAGGTTGCAGATGATATCCAGGCTAAGAAAGATGACCTTGGAGTTGACGGTGCATTTACTTCCGCAGGCTTTGATTCTTCCAGTGACTGGCGATTCAAAACACATCTTGCAAACCTTCCGATCTATTATGAGTACAAAGAAGACGGAATCACATCCACAGATGCGATCAAAGGAACCTATCTTGACAACTTCAAGAACCTGTTTGACCTTTATATCACAGATTCTACCTGTGAGCCAAGCCTTCTTTCCAGCAAGACTATCGATGATGCAAATGCTGAATTTGGTCTTGGAGAGGCTGTGTTCTATCAGAATGGAACCTGGGCTTATGATAACATCAAAGATAACGAAGTAGCAGATGAGGATATGGGAATGCTTCCAATCTACATTGGTGTTGATGGTGAAGAGGACCAGGGACTTTGCACAGGCAGTGAGAACTACTGGTGCGTAAATAAAAAAGCAGATGAGAAGGATATCCAGGCAACTCTTGATTTCCTCAGCTGGGTTATCACAAGTGATGAAGGAAGAGAATCTATAAGCCAGGAAATGGGATTTACAACACCATTCAAGACCTTTGATGAGAATTATGAGTCTGCAAATCCGCTTGTAAAAGCAGCCGACGAATATGTAAAAGCTGGTAAAACTCCGGTTTCATGGAACTTTACAACCATGCCTTCTGAAGAGTGGAAAAACCAGGTCGGCAGTGCAATGCTTGAGTATGCACAGGGTACCGGCGAGTGGGATGCTGTGAAAACTGCATTTGTTGATGGATGGGCAAAAGAGTACAAAGCAGCAAATGAAGGCTGATAAGGTATAACTGAAACGTGATCACGAAGGGGTGGGCGGTTTCCGCCTGCCTCTTTCAATGAAGGGAGGATGCGTAAAGTAGGGAAGGATGCATCCTCAGGAGAAAGGAAGAGAAAACATGCAGAATAAGATGATGAAAAAGTATTTTCCGGTTTTTGTCCTGCCTACCCTGCTGGCATTTACCATTGGATTTATCGTTCCCTTTATCATGGGCGTATATCTTTCCTTCTGTAAATTTACCACAGTAACGGATGCAAAATTCGTGGGATTACAGAACTATGTGAAGATTTTTACTGAGGATGGAACCTTTGGACATGCATTATGGTATACTACTGCATTTACGGTTGTATCAGTTGTTCTGATCAATGTGATCGGTTTTGCAGTTGCGTTGCTTCTGACCAAGAAGATCAAAGGAACCAATATATTCCGTACTGTATTTTTTATGCCAAACCTGATCGGTGGTATCATCCTTGGTTATGTATGGCAGCTTCTGTTAAACGGTCTGCTTCTTCAGATCAATAAAACACTTACATATTCTTCTGTTTACGGATTCTGGGGCCTTGTGATCCTGATGTGCTGGCAGCAGATCGGATATATGATGATCATTTACATTGCAGGTATCCAGAATATCCCGGGTGAGCTGATCGAGGCTGCACAGATCGATGGTGCAAACAAAGGACAGCTTCTGAAAAATGTGATCATTCCTATGGTCATGCCGTCCATCACCATCTGTACTTTCCTGACACTTACCAACTCCTTCAAGCTTTTTGACCAGAACCTTGCTCTTACAAATGGTGAGCCTTCCAATATGTCAGAGATGCTTGCACTGAATATTTACAATACCTTCTATGGACGTACCGGATGGGAAGGTGTAGGACAGGCGAAGGCCGTGATCTTCTTTATCCTGGTTGGAGCAATTGCCATGATCCAGAATCGTCTCACAAGAAGTAAGGAGGTACAGCAGTAATGAATAAAAAAGTAAAATTCAGCGGTCTGTGGACTGCGATCCTGAGTGTGGTATCTGTTGCTTATATTTTCCCGATTCTTCTGGTTTTGATCAATTCTTTTAAGAAAAAAGCATACATCAGCCGTTATCCTTTTGCAATCCCGACGGATAAAATGTTCGTAGGTCTGGAAAACTATGTAAATGGTCTTACAAAAACCGGATTTTTCCAGGCATTTGGATGGACATTATTTATCACAGTATTTTCGGTTGCGGTAATTCTGCTCTGTACCTCCATGTGTGCCTGGTACATCAACCGTGTTACCAACACGCTGACAAAAACCATGTACATGCTGTGTCTGTTTTCCATGGTCGTACCATTCCAGATGGTAATGTTTACTCTTTCCAAGATCGCAAACATTCTGAAGCTGAATACTCCGTGGGGACTGATCATCATTTATCTTGGATATGGAGCAGGACTTGCGGTATTTATGTTCAGCGGTTTTGTAAAATCCATTCCGATCGAGATCGAGGAAGCTGCCATGATCGATGGCTGTACCCCGATCCAGACATTTTTTAAAGTAGTTCTTCCGGTTATGAAACCGACCTGTGTAACGGTTGCGATCCTGGAAACCATGTGGATCTGGAACGATTATCTTCTTCCGTATCTGGTACTTGATATCAAGAAATACAAGACTATTTCCATTGCCATCCAGTACCTGAAAGGTGGTTACGGAACCATTGATATGGGAGCAATGATGGGTGTTCTGGTACTTTCCATCATTCCGATCATTGCCTTTTATCTTGCATGCCAGAAATACATCATTGAAGGTGTGGTTGCAGGAGCGGTTAAGGGCTGACAAATCAGTTGAATAATGTTAAAATGAAAGAAAAACGGCCTGATCTGCGTGTCTTTACGTGGATCAGGCCATATTTGGCGAGGTGGGGAATGTACAGAGTTTTGGTGGTAGATGACGAAAAACTGGAACGGGAGGGAATCCGATTTCTTCTGTCCATGGAAGAAGGTGAATGGGAAATTTATGAGGCAGCCAATGGCAAGCTGGCATTAAATGAATTGAGAAAGCATCCTGTAGATCTGATGCTGACAGATATCAAGATGCCCCATATGGATGGTCTGGAGCTTTCAAAAAAAGCAAGGGAGGAATATCCGGATCTGGAAATTATCATTTTCAGCGGTTATGGAGATTTTGCTTTTGCCCAGGAGGCGATCCGTTATGGTGTGACCGATTACGTGCTGAAACCGGTGGATCCGGACCGCTTTCATGACACCATACAGAAAATTCAGAAAGAGATCGCATCACGGAAAAATAAAGAGCAGCAGTCCATAAAAGAAAAAAGTTTTCTTCAACAGTATTATCTTCAGAGTTATCTTTATTCTGGTGACCGGGAACGTCTGAAAGAAGCGGAAGGGATTGTGGATTTTGCCATCTGGGAGCAGTGGCACTGTGCAATCCTTATTGAATCCGATGAATCTTTTTTTGATTCTGCCAGTGATGAGGTGCCTCTTGAGATCCAGGCAGAACTTCGCCGGTCTTTTTTCTATCTGAATCTCAATGGCCGTCAGTCCCTGCTTCTTTTTAAAGATGTGTACTGCGATTATACCCTTGTGGCAAAAAATGTCTACAGTCTTCTGAAACGCCTTCATCCTGCCCGTTTTCACCTGGCTGTAAGCCGGCGTTTTGACGGATACCGGGAACTGCCGGGGATCATGGAACAGCTGGAGCAGCAGATGGAAGAGAAATTTTATCATCCGGACATCCATATTTACACCAGCGAGGAAGAAGAGGAAAAAAATACCGGAGAGGAAGAACAGGATTCCAGACTGATGGAAAAAATTTCAGAAGATATTTCCAGAAAAGATGTGAAACAGCTGTGGAGCCATTTTCACAGCCTGGCATCCAAATATCAGTCCAACACCCAGTTTTCTGCCATGTATGTGAAATTTGTTTTTTCCAATGTAATACGGGAACTGTTTCAGGAGAACCGTTTTGCGGGAGAGCACAGGCTGGATCTGGAAGTGGATCATCTGTATGGCTGTTCGACCATTCAGGAGATCATTGAAGTTACGGAGAAAAATATCCGCCAGTACGAAGCGTTTCTGGAGCGTTCCATGAGCGAATCAAGAGATGAGGTGGCAGCAGTGAAAAATTATATCTACAATCACTATGCGGAAGATCTCAATCTGGAAACCCTGGCGGAAAAAGTATATCTTTCTTCGGGCTATCTCAGCTTTATTTTCAAAAAAGAAACCGGAATGAACCTGAACCGTTTTATCCGTGTGTTCCGCATGGAAAAAGCCAAGGAACTTCTCTGCACTACCAATATGAAGGTAGCCATGGTCAGCGAGAAGGTAGGATTTGCCAATTCTTCGTATTTCTGCCGGAGCTTCCGGGAATATTACGGAAGCAGCCCGGAATCCTACAGGAAAGGAAACAATGAGGATGAAGAGGCTTCTGAAGAAGTATAACGATATGAAATACCGGTACAAGCTGACCATTCTTCTTGTAGTGGTTTCTCTGGTACCGATGACTGTTCTTGCGCTTTACAGCCACAGCCGTATGAGCAGTCTTGTCCGGAAGAATGAGATGGAAGATATGTATTCCATTCTGGAACAGACCCGGGAAAATATTGACGGGCAGATTGAGATTTATGCCAGTCTTCTGAATTATCTTACTTATTCCCCGGAGATCCAGGAGGTGATCCAGAATAAAGACATGGACCGTTATACTGCCTATGAACAGTATACGGAAGTGGTGGATCCGCTGCTTACAGTGCCAAAATCCTATCACGAAGCGATTCTTGGGATTCAGCTTTTTGCGGAAAGCATTCCCGTGCGTCATGAATATACCCTGGCTCCGCTCTCGGAAGTAGAGGGGGAATGGTGGAGTGACAAACTGGATGACAGTGTGACAGTTCAGTGGATCGTGGACCGGGACAACCGCCAGATCGCAGCAGTCCGGGAAATTTACGATGGGAAGACGCGGGAAGCTGTTCTCTGTATTACGCTGGATTATGGAAAAGTATTCCGTCCTCTTGCCAATATTATTGAACGGAATTCCGGCGGCCTTGTGGTAGATAACCGCCAAAATATCGTTTATCATGGAGAAAACCTTGCAGCCAGTGATATTTCCGCACAGAAAGAAACCGGAAAAATGCTGGACCGTCTGCGGGAAGAATATACCTATGTCAGCAGCAGCGGCCATGAGACAAGGTGGACATATTATTTTTACAAGCCGCCAGCAGTGATCGAGAGTTCGGTTTCCAAAGTGCTGATCAGTGAGATTCCGCTGATCGGATTTTGTGTTGTGATCATTATCGTACTGGGAATGACGTTTTCCACATTGTTCACCAGAAAGATCGAGCAGCTTACCAGAAATATGGAACAGGTGAATCAGGGAAGCCGTGAAGTTACAGTTTACAGTGATTCCAGAGATGAAGTGGGACAGCTGGTAAGAAGTTTCCGGCATATGATGGATGAGATCAATCGTCTGATCGAAGAGGTTTATGAAAACAAGATTGCTTTGAAAGAATTTGAGCTGAAAGCCCTGACTGCTCAGATCAATCCGCATTTTCTTTATAATTCTCTTTCTATTATAAACTGGATGGCAATTAAAAGCCGACAAAAGGAGATCAGCCGTGTGACCCTGGCATTGTCTACGTTTTATCGGACTGCATTGAGTAAAGGGGCGGATATGGTGACTGTGGAAAACTGTATCCGGAATATCGAGGCGTATCTGGAAATCCAGCTGATCATGCATGACAATGATTTTAAAGTGGAGTGGAGCGTTGATCCGTCTGTGCAGCAGGAACTGGTTCCGAAGCTTGCCTTGCAGCCTATCGTTGAGAATGCGCTGGAACATGGGCTGGACGTGAAGGAAGAAGGAGAAAAGATCCTGAGGCTTTCTTTCTTTGAAGAAGCGGGCGATGTGGTGATCCGTGTGGAAGATAACGGAATGGGCATGGAACAGGAGCAGGCAGAGAAACTGATCACCTATCAGGCAAAAGGCTATGGTCTTAAAAATGTCAATGATCGTATGTGTATTTTATATGGAGAGGATTATGCCATCCGGATCCTGAGCAAAGTAGGGCAGGGAACAAGAGTGGATATGAGGATTCCGAAAGAGGTGAAAAAAGATGAGACGTAGTCCGAGAAAAACGTTGCTGTTTTTTAGTGCGATACTGATCTTGACACTTCTGGCGGGGTGTTCTTTTGGGACCGGGGGAATGAAAAAAACAGACGGAGATGTTTCATCTGTAAAAGACCGTGAGAATTGGGATATAGCGGAAACTTCGCCTCTGGGGAAATATCCGGAGCTTGTAACCTATACACTGGGACAGATGAAGGGAACCAATAATTCCAATCTCCCGGAAGGGCAGACTTATGAAGATAATGCTTATACCCGGTATCTGAAAAAGACATTGAATGTTCAGAATAAGAATATTTTTATGGAGAGCGAGGAGCGGTACGACGAAGCTCTGAATATCCTGGTCAAAGACCGGAATCTTCCGGATATTTTTCTGGTATCGGACAGGGAGACTCTGGAAGAACTGGTTGAGAATGATCTGATCGAAGATCTGACGGAAGTATACAAAAGCTGTGCTTCCGATAAGATACAGGAGATGTATGAAAGTTATGGAAAAGAGCTTCTGGCATCTGGAACATTTGACGGGAAGCTGTTTGCGCTTCCGGAGACTGCGATTGATGACGGATCGCAGCTTTTGTGGCTGAGGCGTGACTGGATGGAACAATTGGGAGTGAAAGAGCCGAAGACCCTGGACGAGGCGCTTTCTGTGATCCGTGCGTTTCAGGAGAACCGGATGGGGGCAGAAGAGGGCGAAGATCCTGTGGGTCTTGTCTGTGATCCGGGTCTTGTGGGTACGGTCAGTACCAGTTATTCGGTGGACTCTGTGTTTGAAATGTTCGGTGCGTATCCCCAGCAGTGGATCAAAAATGCAGATGGAGAAATTGTCTATGGATCACTGACGGAGGAGACAAAAGAGGCTCTGGGGTATTTAAGGGAGCTTTATAAGCAGGGGATCCTGGATCCGGATTTTGCACTGCGTGCACAGAATAACATCCGGGATCTTGTGGTGAATGGAAAGTGCGGGGCGTTTTTTGGCCTCTGGTGGACTCCCAATAATCCGCTTATGGATGAGTATAGGAAGAATAAAGAGACTGACTGGGAACCGTATTATCTGACTGCAGATGCAAAACGGACGGTGGAAGTGTATTCTACGTTCTGGGACAGTAAGTATGTGGTTGTACGTAAGGGATATGAACATCCGGAGATCGTGATGAAGATCCTGAGCGTGCTGTTTGATTATTCCAGGTATGAAGCGGAGGATGCGGATGAGGTGAACAGTTATTTTGCCCTGAACGTGGATCCTACAGCGCGTCCGCTGATGATCAATGTGGATTATAATGAGGCTACTTATATGGTGACGAAGCATATCCGGGAGGCGCTTTACAGCCCGGGGAATGCAAAGACGAGAGAGGATCTCAGTGCGATTGAGGCTTCTTATTTTGATGCGTGTAAGGAGTATCTTGAGGCGGAGGTGCCTTCGGTAGAGGCCTGGGCGGCGTATAAGTCCAGGATCTCGGCGGTGGGGCTTCTGGTGGATGCGAATTACCGTGCTTCAGAGAAGAAGTATCTGGGGGATGGTGACGGAGAGATTCCTCAGACTTTGCGTTTGCTGGAGAAGAACGCGTTTATTCAGATTATTATGGGGAAAAAGCCGGTGAGTTCTTTTGATTCTTTTGTGGAGGAATGGTATCGTAAGGGTGGGGACAGTCTTACGGAACGGGTGAGGAAAGGAATTATGATTTGTGAGAAATGAGATGGTGTACAGATGCTTTTTGTGAGGTGTGGTGAAAAACTTGACAAGGTGTTGCGGGGTCTTTAATATAAAAGTGACAGGGACAGTCAGTGGTGTGGATGCGCGGATGTCTGTTGACTGTGACTTTTGATATTGGAGGTAATAATATGAAGCAGTGTATGGACTCGGAAAATATTCACAGGAGACTTAAGAAGATTGTTGGTCAGGTTCAGGCAATTGATCGAATGGTGGATGAGGATATTCCGTGTGAGGATATTTTATCTCAGATCAATGCGGCGAAGTCGGCTTTGCATAAGGTTGGACAGGTTGTGCTTGAGGGGCATATCCAGCATTGTGTGAGAGATGGTATTGAGCATGGGGATGCGGATAAGACGATTGAGAATTTTACTAAGGCTGTGGAGAGGTTTGCGAATATGAAGTAGGGGATTTTTTTGCTGGGGTGTAGGGATTTTGGTTGTGTGAGAGTTTGCAGGGAGTGTGCGGAGCTTCCTGCTTTTTTTGTGGCTGGAGGGACGCTGTCGGGGGAACTGCTAAGGTTCCGGAAGGTGGAGAGAAAGGCGGACGCCAGAGGGAGAGGATATCGGCCCGGGCAAGGACTCCGTCGGGGGATACAACTA